>JAFAHI010000282.1 GCA_019237325.1 Verrucomicrobiota bacterium
CCTGGCCCATATGCAATCGGCAGCCCGAGCTCCAAATAGCCAGGATACTCACCTCGCTGATAGACCAGTTGGCAAACTGCACCGAGTCGTCCGTGAGAATAGGTTTCATCCAAAGAGAACCGATGCCCAACCCGAAGATTCGCTAGATCAAAAACCAGATCCTCGATCGGATAATCGAGCTCTTCGAGCGCAGCCGCGACAGCCAGACCTTCGCCCTGATTGAAAAAGCCGAAGATTATCCCGCGACGAGTTGGAACCCCTTTCTGATCGACGAGCCCCAGCTGTCTCCAACCTAAGGCCGGCGAAACTGAAAGGTCGAGAGCCTCACAATCCCCCTTTAGAGAACAGGGCTGGCAGACCGCCGGATATGTCCGACGGGTCTCAGGGTTCTCCAAGGCACGTCCACAGCTGTCTCGATAACCGGTCACTGGAACGTCAGCGAACCGGAACCGGCCGAAAACCGTGCCTTCCCGGACCCGCTTTTCATGTAGACGTCCTCTCATCTCGGCTTCGACTACTGGCAGCACCTGTTTTAAGAATTCTTCTGGCTGCCAACCGTTGACAGTGGCTAGCAAAGGGAACCGTTCACGAAGAAGCTTTCGCAGCCATTTGGCTGGCACCCAGGCTTCCTTCTTGGGGGCGGCTAGGGGTATTTCCCTTCCGTATTCGAACGCCGATCGAAGGTGAGTTTGCCCCACAGGCTCGCCCTGAGCCTGTCGAACGGGCCCGCCCTCAGCCTGTCGAATGGGCTGATCCAATCTGATCTTACATAGAGCTCCGAAGCCATGCTTTTGAGCGATAGCGGCCACGGTCAAAGCAGGTCTCCAATGGCCATTCGGTAATCGAACCAGCAACTCTGCCAGACGAGATTCGCTTGCCGTGGGCTGTGGTTCCCAAATCCCTCCTGGCGTGAGCATTTCCCGATCATGTCTTCGCACCAACCGCCCACGCTCACCATCGACTGGCAAACCACAGAGCGGATCGTCTACAGGTAAAAAGCTCGCCGAATCTGCCCGCCCTGAGCCTGTCGAACGGGCCTGTCCTGAGGTAGTCGAAGAAGCCTTCATTGCATAAAACCGCTCGACCCCGACTGTCAGAGGTCTTGACGAAAACAATCGGGCCGTTAAGTCCTTGGCCTTCAAAAAAGGATCTTCGTCGCGCAAGACTGCTTCGCGCATCACGCTGATCATTGTGGGCCAGTCCACCGGTTCTGCCCTTCTCAATTTGAGCGGGTGAGCGTCGTGCAGCCGAGGGATATCCGGCGTGACCAAGACGTAACCGAAATCGTCCAGCCCGCGGCGCCCTGCCCGGCCAAACATTTGTAATAATTCGTCGGGACGCACTTGCCTTTGAAAGTTGCCGGCCTGGTAATGGGTCCCCGTCACCAGGACCGAACGCATCGAAAAGTTGATGCCAGCGGCCAGCCCCATCGTCGCCACCACTGCCCGGAGCTGTCCCCGTTTCGCTAACGGTTCAACGATGCCGGCGCGCACCGCATAGCTCAGTCCGCTGTGATGGAACGCGACCCGATTCCGCAACAGTTTACCTAGCCGGTCACCGACCAACGCATGCTGTTCCTGGGTTAATGTTAATGGCTCATCGAGAGGCAGGGTCGACGATAGGGCCGTAGCCAGATCTTCCGCCATTTGACGCCGGGGCGCGAAAATCAGCACTGGTCCGAGCTCCGCGAGCAACGCTCTGCTAATCAGCTTTGGCCAATAACCCCGAACGGTTCCCGGTGCCGAGACCGGTATATCGCTCAACATCACCTCGTCCAGCTGGACCGGCCGTTGTTGATGAGAGACCAATTCCGCGGAACGGCCAATGCGGCGCAACCATTCCACAACGTCACCTGGGTTTCCGACACTACCGCTGAGAAGAAGGAGTTGTGTCTCCGGCGGCGCCAAAGAGAGAATGATCTCGTAGCTGGTCCCGCGAATTGGGTCCGCGATGAGTTGATATTCATCGACAACCAAAAGCCTTGGACCGTCCCGGCGAAGGAAACGTCCCTTCTGGGTTTCCAGAGTTGCCACCACAACCCGGGCGTCGAGGTTCTCGGCCAAATCGCCAGTGGAAATACCAACGTCCCAGCCGCGGGCACGCCACTCCGCCAGCTTATCGTTGGCCAAAGCCCGGGTCGGAACAGTGTAAACTGCCTGACCTTTGAGCGACTCATAGAGCAGCTCGAAGATATAAGTCTTCCCCGCCCCCGTAGGGGCGTGAACCACTACGTCCTTCCCTTCTCGCAACAGTTTAACCGCATCCTGTTGCCACTTATCAGGGATGATCAAATTGACCATCGCGGCGATAACTTCCCTGAAGAACGACAAATGACAAATGACAGATGACAAATCCGGAAGGTCGCTGAAAGCTGCACGAGGCAATTAGGAGCCTGGCTCCAAACGATTAAGCGCCGTACAAAGCAAACCAAACGATCTCACGCCTAGCGCTAATCTGTCATTTGTCATCTGTCATTTGTCATTCTTGATCGCTCCCGTGCGTGCCAAGATCCAAGGCTGCCAGTAATTCCCGATCCTCATCCACCCCAGGATTCGCGGCGGTCAAGAGCTTGTTACCGTAGAAAATCGAATTCGCTCCCGCAAAAAAGCAGAGCGCTTGTGCCTCCTTCGACAGCCGCGTCCTCCCCGCGGACATACGGACTCGCGCGTTTGGCAGAACAATCCTGGTGGTCGCGATCAGTCTCACCAGCTCAAAAACGTCCACCGGTGGTTGATCTTCCAACGGAGTTCCGGGCATCGGAATAAGGCAATTAATCGGCACACTTTCCGGAGCCGGATCGAAGTTAGTTAGTACTTCTAACATTTTCAGGCGATCGGTTTCTGTCTCTCCCATTCCGATGATGCCGCCACAACAGACAGAAATACCCGCGGATTGAACCGCGCTGATGGTATCCAAACGATCCTGGAAGGTATGGGTGGAAACAATCTCCGGGTAGAATTCTTCCGAGGTGTCGAGGTTATGATTGTAGGCAGTCACTCCTGCTTCCTTCAGCTTCTTTGCCTCAGACAGACCGAGATGGCCTAAGGTGACGCAGACCTCCATGCCAAGCCGGCTGACGTTTCGGACGATATCTAGGACTTGCTCGAATTTCGCCTCACCTTCTCGGACCCCCTTCCAGGCAGCGCCCATACAGAATCGAGTGGAGCCATTTTCTCTGGCTCGTTCCGCTAACTGCAGCACCTCTTCGGTCTTCATCAAGCGGCCAGCGTCTACCCCAGTAGAGTAACGGGCGCTCTGTGCACAGTAGGCGCAATCTTCACTGCAGCCGCCGGTTTTGATGCTCAACAAGGTACAAAGTTGCACCTCGTCTCGCGCCCAGTGTTCGAGATACACCGAACGCGCCCGGGAGATGAGATCGAAGAAAGGTTGAGAATAGATTTTTTGGAGGTCGACGAGCGTCATGTAGTAATTTGAAAAATCGGAGCCATAGTCGCGCGGAGTAGTGGAGCGATGGAGTTATGGAGTGACACGGCGAACGGTGAACCGTGAACAGCGAACTACCAACCACCTCATTGTCCGGTCGACCATTTGCCGTTGCTTGAAACCAGTACCGGAAGCTCGTTCGTCATGTACTGGGTTTTGCAGGTCGCCCCAATCATCTTCGCCCCGGTGGCATCTCTCCATAAATTCGACATGCTTTGTCCCGTGTAACATCCCCAGGATTGAACCGCAGCGTTCTTGGCGAATATGCCACGATGCAGTTTTTGTTTGAGCTCGGTCTCGTGCAACCAGCACTTGGATGCGCTGCCAATTTCGTTGCTGTAGTCGAACATGAAGCACGCGCGGTTCGAATGACCGAAATAATCGAAAGAGCCGATCTTGTATAAGGATCGATTTTCACCCCGGTTCAAATAATCGCAGACTTCGTCTGCGGTCTTAAAATAGATCAGCTTCAGATTATACGCTTTAGCTACAGAATCGATGATACTGAACAGATTCTCTTTCTCCTGAGCTTGGCGTCGCTTGTACCCTGGACCGTAGACCATCCAGGTGATGTAAGCGGAGGGACCATATTGCTCGCGGAGCTGAGCGAGCCGGATTCTGCTGGCTCGGACAAAGTTCATCCACCAATTGTCGTGGGGTTCGATCTTATACTTTTCCCATTCCATGATTGACGGCCCGCCGGTCACGACGATGTGTTCGTCGTAATTCTGCGCAAGCGCGGCAGACGCTGAAAAAAAGATGATCAAGAAGATGGAGCTAAGCCGGGCCATAACGGCCCTAAGTTTGGCTCTGAGGCCGCTTCCCGTCAACAACCAGGGTAGGGCGAGCTCCCGTTAATCGCTCTCGCATTCGTCGTCGTACTCGTCCTCGATAGTGGCAAGTGTGTTAGCGGTGAGCGGGTGTCCACGACCGGACCAGCTTGGCCTGTGCTCAACGTATTAGTCCCATTGGTCCCATAAGTTCCATTCGTGCCGCGCTCCATCGTCGTCGCCGCTAAAACCTCCGAGCAACTCCCCATGCATCCCCAAATTCGAGGATGAGGACGACGACGAGTACGAGAACGATCAGCGGGAGCTGTCCCTCCCGCTATCCTAGCACGCACCGGAACCCGTAATTATCCCGGCGGCTCGTGGGCGTATCGTCGCGGCGATGCGACAGTAACAGATCATCAGGATGTTCGTTGAGCCAGGAAGCGCCCCGAAGCACCCGGCGATACCGGCTCGTATTGGACCAGTCTTCACACCATTGCCACACGTTCCCTCCCATATCATGGAGGCCATAGCGATTGGGTGGGAACGCTCCGACGGGGCTGGTTCTGGCGTAACCATCATTATAGCCCGAAATCACCGGCCAACTGGAACGACCGCCCTTAGTCTCTTCTCCGCAATAATTACCTGACCCTGACGGCGGCGGCCAACCGAGGCCCCAGGGATACACCTTGATTTTTCCCTTCTTCTGTTCCGGTGTGTTTCCGGGCTCGGTCCCCAACCCAACCGCACCGCTCCATTCTAAATCGGTTGGCAATCGATAGCTCATCCGAACCGGCAAAAGTCCTAAGCCTTTTTCTCGTGTAGTTAGCCAGTTACAGAAAGCGATGGCATCATCCCAACTCACGTTCACCACAGGGTGATCGGGACCCTGCTTGAAACCAGGGTCTTTCCATTTGTCGGAAGCCGGGTAATCGCTCTGCTGAACAAACTGTTCGTAGTCTTGTAGCCGGGTATCCCAGATGCAGAAAAAAACTCCGGCCACCGGCACGAATCTCATACCGAGGGTGTTCTCCCACGGCTTCTCTTTCGTTGCGGTTTGGATTGGATGACGATCCAGTCTTGGCGGTTCTACCGGCGAGGCCGCAACCGGCGCAACCGGCGGTTGCTCAACGACTGCGGGCCGGCTAGGTCCAGGCGGCATGCTGACCGGCGGCGGTGTTTTCACCGCTATCTCGGGTACTATCGGCGGTATACGCCCGATTGGTGTCACTACTCGTTCCGGCTCCGGATACGGCGGCGTTCGCGTCGGGCCGCTGGAAGGGTCGAGGCTCTCCCGGAGAGCTGTCCAGAAATCTTCACAGTCTTTGAACGGCTGGCCCGAACTTGCGCAGGCTCGCTGCAGGACTCGATTACCCCCCTCATTCAAAGCGGAGAGCGGCGTTAATTTCGTTCCTTCGGTGTCAGTCGGGGGATGGCCGCTGAGCAATTCGTAGACGAGGCGAGCGAATAAGCGGACTGCCTTCACCCCGCGAATCCCGGTCTCCGCCTGACTTAACGATAAGATTCGGCTCGATGGGATAAGTGTCTGGTTGCCGCGGAGCTGCCGGTTATGCTGGATCAAGGGCCCGAGGCTCAGCGGGTTTAATTTCACTTCGCATCGATCCCAATCCCCGATGCTGTTTTGACCTAGTGTGGAAAAGGCGGCGGGATCAACATCTCCCGGGCAGCAGACAAATATCTTTCGGGCGCTCACATCTACGAGACCGAGACCGTGATCGGCGATAAAGTCTAAGGTGGGTGCGATTGGCTGCAGCAGCTTCATCACCTCTGTGATTCGGCACGCTCGTCTCCAGCGGAGCAGATCGTACAGAAGAAATCCATGGACCCATTCTCTCACTAGGAATGGCGTAGAAACCTCGCGTTCAAAGCCGAAGTAGCGGAGAACGTGCGGGTCGGCGGCGCTGCGAATTGTACCGATCTCGCTCTCGACGCGGCTCAACAGCGCGAAGTCCGACGCGATGGTTGGATGCAACAGTTTCAGCGCTACTGCGGCCGGTTGACGGCCGGTTGCCCTCTCATCCTTGGCCAGGTAAAGGCGCCCGCCGATTCCTTCGCGAATTTCGGTTACGATCCGGTAGCGCTCCTCCAAGACCGCGCCAACTCCAACCTGCCAATAGCTGCCGGTTTGCCTCGGACGTATCGCTTCTCCAGGGGGTTGAACTCGCGGTGACCCTCCCGAATGGGCTTGCCCTGAGCCTGCCGAATGGGCTTGCCCTGAGCCTGCCGAACGGGCTTGCCCTGAGCCTGCCGAATGGTCCGGGATGAAAGTAAGTTCTGAGCCGGATTGTATCGCTGCGCCTGTGGAAAGGGCCCGTCCGATTCTGGTCGTAACCGGCCGACCGGTTAGACCGGCGATCACCTTCTCAATCGCTTCTTGCAACTCAGCCGGCGTTTGCGGACGCTCCATCGGATCCTTCGCCAGCATTCGCCGCAGGAGGTCTACAACGGCAACGGGCAGACTTTCCAGTTCACTCCACGGCGGGGGCTTCACGGCGTGCGCTACCAACAATTGGCCAACCGAACCGGTGAACGGTAGCTTCGCGATAAGCAGGTACCAGAGTGTGACTCCGAGCGAATAGATGTCCGATCGAGTATCAAGCGTCCCGTGCATCTCACATTGTTCAGGACTAGCGAAGGCCGGACTGCCTACGAAGTCCTGAGAATGTGTAATCTGGCCCGCATCAGAGTCAGACGGATCGGTTAACCTGGCCAAACCGAAATCGATCAATTTAACCTCGAGGTCGCCTGAGCGATTGGCTCGGGTCATGATGTTCCCCGGCTTGATATCGCGGTGAATCAATTGGTGAGATTGAGCCGCCTCCAGGGCTTGTGCGACCTGATGGATTACCAGCAAACCGTCCCGAGGACTCAGAGGACCGCGATTGTGGATGTAGCGCTCGAGGTCTTCTCCCTCGATAAATTCCATCGCGTAAAAATAAGCGTCTCCCTCTTCTCCAAACTGAAAAACCGTGGCCACATTTGGATGCACGATTTTGGCGGCCGCTTTAGCCTCGCGAAGGAATCGTTGCCTGGCTTTACCGCTTTTTAATAAATCGGCGGCAATCAGTTTCAAGGCAACGGGCCGATCAAGGGTGGTATCGGTCGCCTTGTACGTGACGCCCATGCCGCCTTGGCCCAGGCGGTATAGGGAACCATCGGGCCGGCGCAGGATGCGAAAATTGGCGAAACTCTCGGCCTGCCTTGAGCTGGTCGGATGGGCCTGCTCCGAGCCTGCCGAACGGGTCTGCCCTGAGCTTGCCGCGCCGAACGGGGATGTCCGATCCTCCTCTTCGGACTTCAAAAGCGCCTTGATCTGCTGGAACAGAGCGGGGAAGTGCGCATCTAAGCGACCTTCGAATCCATCAATAGAATGCTTTTCCCAGAGAAAATAGGAGAGATCATCGGCCGGCTGGACCGGCTCGATCCGAAAAGTGACCACCGGAAGTTTAAAATGAGCGGCGGTTTCGAGCTGTAGCCGAACGTCCGGTGAACGGTTCGATTGCTGGCTCAAAATCAGCAGAAACAGCTCGGCCTCTCGGATAGCCTCACTAACGCGATTCGCGGACGATTGCACCGATGCTAAGCCAGGATTCTGTAGAAAGCATTTCAGGCCGTTATTTTCCAAGCTAGCCCGAACGGCTTCTCCGGCCGCTGCATCTTCTGTAGCGCAACAAACAAAGACCATACTCTGCCGGTTTCGATGTGCGAGCCCTCACACTCGGTGCCGGCTTCACCTCCCGTTATATATTAGTAGCGCGTATCGTCAGGAAATACTCATTTGTGCTGCAGAAAATCCTCAAGCGCTTGATGAAATTGGTCCGGCGCCTCCAGATGCGGGATATGGCCTACCCCTGGAATCTCAACCAGTTTCGCACCTGGAATCTGCGTCGCGGCTTTTTTCGCCAGCTCGGCCACGTTTCCCAGGTTACGCCGCAAGTCGATCGGTGCTCGGTCCTTTCCTACAGCGGTGTGATCCTCCTGACCGACAATTAAAAGCGTGGGCACTTTTATTTCAGCAAATTCGTAGCAGACCGGTTGCTCATAGATCATCAGATCCGTCAATGCAGCCACTCGAGCCCAACGCGGGAAATCACCGCTCAACGTCACCCGCAGGCGCGGTTCAACATAAACCTCCGCTTTTTCGGGAGGATAATGGACGAAGTAACCCTGCACATACCGGCGATACTCCTGCAAAGTGGCGTTGAGCTCCTGTTGATAAAGCGCTTCTAAAGGAGCCGGCGGCACGACCAATCGATAATCTTCGAGCCCGATCGGATCTTCCAGGACCAGTGCCTCCGTTCGCCCCGGGTAGAGGCGAGCAAACCGGATTCCGAGCATCCCGCCCATCGAATGGCCGACAACCACGGCTTTCGGTATCTGCAACAGATCGAGGAGGCCTGCCGTGTTTTCCGCCATAAAATCGAAACTATAATGCAGGTCCGGTTTCGATGATTTTCCGAATCCGATTTGGTCCGGAACGACGACCCGAAAACCGCGATCGGTCAGAAACTTGATGGTATCGTTCCAATAAGCTCCCCAAAAATTCTTTCCATGCAGCAGCAGAACGGTCCGTCCATTCGGGTTTTTGGGTGGCTGGATATCCATGAAACACATCCGGACATCTTGCCCTTCGACGTGAAGATTTAGAAAGGCAGTCGGGTAAGGATATTTCATGTCCTCGAAACAGGTTCCGAGGGGATTATCGTAATGATCCGGTAACGATTTCTCCTGAGCCATAGCCAGACCAGACAGCACTAAGAAAAAGCAGCAGGCCAGGCATATCCGTGTTCTTGTCACGGCCTTATAAGAGGACGAACCGGGATGAATGACAAATGACAAATGACAGATGTACGATCGAGCGTGGACGGCGTAACGGGTCTGGAGGGGAGCACTTTGGTGCGTGCCTGACGACCTCGCAGTATTTGTTCTATTGTTTGATTGTCCGAAACCTGTGCCAAGCAGGCGGCTCCCGGAAACGTCCCAGGGCGTGATTTCACCTGATGACGTTGGATCGGTAGGAAACAAGATGAAATGCGGTGAGTGTTAGGGGCGTCAAGGGCCATTTGGGGGAGCCGCCTGCTAGCGCACGCCCACCTAGCAAACGCGGGGTTTCAAGGATGTGCGCTCAAACGGGGTCTGGGTAAAAGCGGCTCCCCTCCAGATTCCTATTCGCTCCCGCTCGCTACAACAACCTCGGCGCCTGATCCTCGTCTTCGAGTTTCAGGTCGGAGATTTCAGGGAGGGAGGCGCTGCCGATAATCCCCTGTAAATCACCATACATACCGGACAGGCCATCGATGACCGTCTCGATCTGCTTCTCGCGTGCGCCCCATTGTTTGATCAGCGCGCGTTTCTCCTTTTCCAGCTGTTCTTTCATCCCCACAAAGGTCCGCAATATGGCGTTTACCCTTTCTCGGAATTCCGGGCCGGTTAGATAGCGGTAAAGAATCTCCATCTTTGTGTCCCTGCCCTGAGCGGATAGCCTGGCAAAGGTTAGGGCCATCAATTGTTGCCGCAGGGTGGACGCGAGAATCGGCCAGACCGTGAGATCGCAAACCCACAATCCATCGACTAAGCCAAAATGATTCACCCCTGCCGGTAACACTGTCGAAACCAAAACTCCAAATTCCGATTTGTTGGCGATCATGTCGGTCCGTAGTTTCTCCAACCAGCGCGGGTTCCAATTCTGGGCATTCTTTGTCTCCCAAGTTATTGAGCCGCAGAGCCGGCCATCGGGCGACAAAACGTGTTGAACTACGTCTGCACCAAAAACACCTTTAGAGATCGGTTCGACCCTGTCCGATCCGAACCGGTTAGCCAGCTCGCGTTCTAAGATCAGTTCAAGTACTTCGCCTTGAGTTTGCTGCGAACCTTGAGTCATTCTCCGGCGCAGCTCTTCGGCGACTTGCTTGGCGTCATCTCGTTGCTTCTCCAGTTCGCGTTGTTTCAGCCGCAACGATTCCAATTCTTCATCAAACCGTTGCTTCATCTCCTGTTCGGCTTTTTGCAAAGCTTCCGCAGCAGCCGCCTGGCGCGCATCATTCGCAGCCTTAAGCAAGGCTTCTTGATGGCTCAGTTTTAGTTCCTCGATCGACTGCTTCAGATTGAGCTCGGCAGCGTTTTTCTCTGTTAATTGATTCCGGATCTCTTGAACCAGTTGGTTTTGACCATCCACCTGATCCTTGAGAATTTGCTCACGGACCTTTGCACGCTGCATTTCTTCGGCGCGAGCCGCTTGACTGATGGCTTCTCGCTCAGTCTCGATCTGTTTGGCGAGGTTTATCGCCTGTTCCGCTTTCTCTTTCTCGAACTTAGCGCGCTCGGCCAACAGCGTCGCTTCCCGGTTCCGCCAACTGACAATCTCCTCCGCCGACCGCTGAAGTTGCTGCTCAAGCGCTTTTTCTCGCTCCACAAATTCGCGTCCAATCTGATCCCGGGCTCGAGCCAGCTCGCGTTCCTTCTCTTCGAGCCAGTCGTGTTGCATCCGGTGAATCGTGGATTCAGCCAGGCCTTCCCGCAGTGGGAAACGGTGCTCACTATCTTCAGGGCAGACCACCTCCTGTTTTAGGCTTATCCGGATCGGTTCTTCGTCAGCAGTCATAGCGGCGGCATTCAGGCAAAAAAACCCCACTAAAATACGGCACCTTGAAATTTCTTGCCAACTTTTGCCGCGTCTCCCGTGTAGTTGAAGAAACAAGGAATGATTATGCCGAACCGACCCGTTTTTGCACTGCTCATTATGACCCTCCTCAGTTTTCCGGTGGCGCTAATGGCTTAAGAAGTTGTCCAAACCCAGAAACTTAGCTACCCGCTAGCCAGCGGCGGGAAATTCACGATCGACGACGCCAATGGGTCGATCGCTATTCGTTGCTCGGACCGGAACGAGGTCGAAATAACCGCGACGAAGCACGCCAAAAGTCAAACTGACTTAGACGCCATCCGTATCGATATAAAGCAGGGAACCGGTACGATCGAAGTCCACACCGTCTATTCTTCCACGGGGCCTCATAGTGGTGAGGTTTCCTATCAAGTAGTGGTGCCGAAAGATCTTGGCAATCTCGAAGCCAGGACGGCGAATGGAAGTATTTCGGCGGAAAGCGTAAGGGGCAGTGTATCGATGAAGTCGGACAACGGTGCTATCACCGCGACCAGCCTCAAGGGTTCGTTTTCGCTCTCCACCACTAATGGTTCCATCAACGCTGACTGTACTGATTTAGCCGGCGACGGACTTCTTCACACCACGAACGGGTCTATTACCTTGGCGTTGCCTCGGTCTGCCGACGCACTAATCGATGCAACTACTACCGTGGGCCGAATAAAATCAAACCTATCCGCTAACAAAACAAATAAAGGGGTTGTCGGAGAAAATGTCGAAGCAAGACTTGGGGCCGGATCCCATCATTTAGAGGCAAAAACCACGAACGGCAGCATTCGTTTAGAGGCCCGTTAAAGAAGAGCTTTCTACGCTTTGAGCTTCGTTCTCCCTGGTTCCCGGCCCCGCGGCAGCGGGGCTCCCTCTCGCTCGTTACAATTACACGATGATGAGATCGACATCTGGCAGCTCACGCATCAGGATTTCGTGCATCGACAAGCCGACCCAATGAAGTCTTTTCGGTTTCGGCCGGCCCAGAATAACATGGGTAATACCGTATTCTTTGGCGAAAGACACCAAGGCTTGGGGGACGTTATCGTGTTTCAACGAGATAACCAGTCCGCCCATTTTCTGAGCTGTCTCCAGAGTGTCAGCCACTCTTCGTTGGACGGTGGCGTCAATGCGCACCGCTGACTCTTGGGGAGTCCGAACATAAACCGCATACCATTCAGCGTTTAACTGAGCCGCTAGCCGAGCCGTCTTACGCAATAATCGGCCAGGATCCGGCCCTTGACTGCTAACGGCCACCATCACCTGACCAAGTGCGTTTACATTTGGTCCTTGCTCGGCCGTTACTCGCTCCTGTCGATCGAGTAAGTTGGCGGTTTCACTCAGGGTCATCTCCCGCAACCGAGTAAGGTTTTTTGTGGTGAAGAAATTAGTCAGCGCCGCCTCGATGCGTTCTTGGGGATAGATCTTTCCCGCTTGTAACCTTTCTTGTAAGTCTTC
>JAFAHI010000655.1 GCA_019237325.1 Verrucomicrobiota bacterium
GGATCCATTCTCGCTGTTAGCAACTGCTAATCTGAACGAGGATCTAGCCAACGCGGTACTCCGGTGGAAGGGGATCGTTCTCGATTCATTACTGGAAGACAAGCTCATCGCTTCCCGGGAAGCCGATCCGGCTGTTAAACAGTTAGCTGCCGAGCTCAAAGCCCAATATAGCGCTTTGGACAAAGTCCCGCGGGGGATCGTCGGTGGGTCCGGCAACCCGCAGGCGGCCGCGGCGAATTCGATTCGTGCCAAAATCGACGATCTGCAAAAGCAGCTCACCGTTAAGGTGAACGGTTACGGCTCCGTTCATCGAGCGTTCAAAGTCTCCTACCAAGACGTGCAAACAGCAGTTCCCGATCGGAACGCGCTTGTGGAATTCATCCGCTGTAGAGTCTATCAGGGGAGAGGAGCTTGGCAGGATGTATACGGGGCGCTGATCATTGCCAAACGCGGCGCTCCGAAATGGGTGAGCCTGGGCGATGCAAATGGAATCGACAGTGCGATCCTTCAGTTTCGAGAGGCCGTTACAACGAACCCGGGCAAATTGTATCCTGTTTGCCGCCAGCTTTACGATCTACTACTTGGCCCTATCGTGACTCAGCTTCCAGCTGATTTCGATGAATTAATCGTTAGTCCAGATGGTCAACTAAACTTTCTGCCACTCGCAGTTCTGTTGATGCCGAACGGAAAGTTCGTATGCCAGCGTTACATCATTGGTTATGTTGCCAGCGGTCGCGACCTGTTGAGGTCGCCTACGGCGTCCGCATCGAGTACCGGCAAGATTGAGATCTTTGCTAACCCTGACTTTGATCCGGCGACTTCGACGGGCACCGCTGAAACGCGGAGCAACGGATCACCTGAGGCGCTAGCTCGTGGACTCGCTCAATCTATCTCCGCGAGCGTCGCACTCAGAGCCTTACCAGGGACCGCTGCGGAAGCAGAATTCGTACAACGAGCGGCGGAGAAAGATGGGATTAAGGATGTTGAGATTCTGCAGGGAGACAACGCCACCAAGACTGCGTTGTTTAATTCAGAATCACCGTGGGTGCTACACTTGGCAACGCATGCGCTGGTCTTGTCAGAAGAGCAGTTAGCGACTGAGAATCCGATGCACCGCTGTGCCCTGGCGTTTGCGGGTGCCCAACGAACCTTGCGCGAATGGGCGCGGGGCAATTTTCCAGCGCCCGAAAACGATGGAATTGTGTTAGCAGATGAGGTCGCTCGCGTTCCGCTGGCCGGTACTTGGTTGGTCACCTTATCCGCTTGCCAGACAGGTATGGGTGAAGCGGATATTGGCGAAGGAGTACTCGGCCTCCGCCGCGGATTTACCATGGCAGGTGCTGAAAACCTTTTGCTGACTCTTTGGCAAATTCCGGATTCTGACACCGCCGATTTTATATCCTCCTTTTATCGGGCTGCGTTCGCGAAACGCAACGCCCTCTTAGCACTATCTGATACTCAGCGCGATGCTCTAGTTCGACTGAGGCAGGAAGAGAGTCTCGGAGTAGCCATTCAAAAGGCGGGCCCCTTTGTTTTAACGCTGCAGACGGGATTGAAATAAAAATGAACGGACTCATCGGCCTGTGATTTAACTGCGAGCAGGAATCGGCTTTTTCACTGGTCGTTGAGTTTGCTATTCTCCCAGCGAGTATTCTATGCACTCAAGCGAGCTCAATATAGGTAAACCTGGCCTTAAACCTTCCTGCCACAAAAGAGCGCAGGGTCTGCTAGTTGCGTGTCTTCTCGCCTTTTTTGCCAATTGCGGTTTGGCCCAACCGAATTCTAGTCAGGTACTCGACCTCGGATTTGCTGTGCCGATGCTTCAGTATCGACTCGCTTTGCGCGCCGCATGCCACAATTTGAACCTGGCTCTCAGGGAGGAGGCGGGAGGCTACCACGGAAATGATCAGGACATTCTCTTTGCCCAAGCCCTGGTTTCGATGGCCCGATTGCTCGATGATTCGTGGCTAGCGCTGGTTGGATTTCATTATTGGGGCAACATCGACCTGTATCAAGCGAGGTACGCTGCCGCGCTGGAACACAGTAAAGCCGCGCTTCGCTGTCTTGATCCACAACTCGATATTGATCACCCTGCAACGATCGATTTTGCGCGGTTGGCCCGAATCGACTTTAAAAATGCGGCGGCGCTGCAGCTTGACGAAATTGCCATTATTTTTGCCAACTGGAAGAAATTGGACTCTGCTGTCGATTACGCACGAGCGGCGATCAAACTATTGAAGCTCGAGACGTCAGGTAATGACGCACTGCTCGCGAATGCTCTGGATCTTTGCGCAGACGCCCTGAACCAACAAGGTCATTGGAGCGAGGCGCTTCAGGGTTATCAGGAGGCTAGGGATTTGTTAGTGGCTACCCTTGCCAAGCTTTCCCCTTCCGATCGCATATCGGTCTCTGACGCGAAACTGGTGTTGGCGGACACATTGCGTTCGATGGGATACATCAAGCTCGAACACCCTGTCGGGCCGGATCGAGCACAAGCTCAAACTGATTTTCGAGAGAGCCTGCGTCTTTCCGAGGAACTTTCTACCCCGTACGAGATCACCGAAGGAAAATTGGCGTTAGCCATTTATTTTTACCAGATCGGCGATGTCGATCAGGCGTTTTCCTGCGCAAACGCTGCCGCCGATCTGGCACAGCCAGGTGCGGCGGGGAACAATGCAGATACTTTATGGAAAGCGCTCTCGATTGAGGGAAAGTGTCTGGTCGGGCTCGATCAATTTGAAAGAGCGGAAACTGTTCTCCGGAAAGCAGTCGGCGTGATTGAGGGGATGCGAAAGGAGGCCGGTACGGATCGCCGTCCGGATTCAACTCTATACGACAGTATCGCTTGGTTCTTTGCCGAGAAAACGGGAGCGTATGTGACGTTGGCTCAGCTGTTTGCTGACGAAAATCGGACGTTAGAGGCCCTGACCTATACCGAATTATCGAGACAACGCGCTTTGCTAGATGCTCTGGCCACAACCGCCTCCGGACGTGATACGGGCATGCCGTTCCTCCAGAGTGATGCTGCGGGGGTAGCAGGTCGATTGGAAAAGCTGATTCCCGATCAGAGAACTGCAATCGTTGAGTATCTGTTAGGGACGGACCACGGCTACGCGTTTGTGTTGAAGAGGGCAGATTCGACTCTGCCTGTTACCGTAAAAGCCATTTCATTGACGTACCCGAAAGTAAGTACCTCGAACTCCCTGGGTAGCCCGATTCAATCACTCGACGTGACGATCGAGAGCTTTCGTAATCAGATCGAAAAGAGCTATGCAGCCTATCCGAAGGAGCAAGCTAAAGCCCTATTCGACAGTCTAATTGCTCCAGTTTTGCCGGACATTGAGAATGAAGACACCCTTGTTATCGTACCGGCTGGTAAACTCTGGGAGCTTCCGTTTCAGGCACTACCGGCAATCGATACACCGAAGCATCGATATCTAATCGAAGATCTGGCTATTTCCTACACGCCTTCTTTAGCTGTGCTTGATCATCTGCGGTCGGTGCCGCTCCAACCTTTATCGCAGGATTGGATGTTGGCGATGGGCGACCCGAGCATCAAACAGAGAAGCGAAACGAGTTCTACGGATATCGCTGGCACGGGTGAGATTATTCGTGAAGTCGAAAGT
Organism: Verrucomicrobiota bacterium; assembly: GCA_019237325.1. Lineage (GTDB taxonomy): Bacteria > Verrucomicrobiota > Verrucomicrobiia > Chthoniobacterales > JAFAMB01 > JAFAVN01. The sequence continues at coordinate 3,627 of JAFAHI010000655.1, forward strand.
CTATTCGGAAGTAAAGCCGTTAGGAGCTATACCGGGGAAGAAGCTACCAAAGAGCGTTTCCTGGCCGAAGCCCCAACGAAGCCGGTAGTATTTTTGGCCACCCACGCGTTCCTAGACGGTGAGGATCCGTCGAGTTCACATTTTTTGCTCAGCCCAATACAAAACCAACCCGGGAGTGAGCGTTTAACTGTGTCCGACCTGTTATCGATCAAGTTGGCCAACCGATTGGCCCTCTTATTCGCGTGTGATACGGAGCGCGGGCGGATTGTACAAGGAGAGGGCGAGATCGGGTTAGCGTGGGCCTTTCTCCATGGTGGTTGCCTTGCGACGCTCGTCAGTCAATGGCCGGTGGAGTTGCAAGCGACCGCGAAGTTGTCCGGCTTCTTCATGCAGGATTTGAAACGAGAATTAGAGAGATCTAGCGAGACCCGCTTCTCGATTTCAGAATTGTTGCGCAAAGCCCAATTGCAGTTGTTGAACACTAACGACTTCAGTCATCCCTTCTGCTGGGCGGGCATGGTATTAGTCGGGGATCCCGAGTGGCGGGCGTCGTCGGAAAGTAATCGGTAGATAGGGCGGATCCAGTCGCTTACCGGATCAACAGCGAAGTAAGTAATCAGTAGGTCAGTAATCAGTTTAAGTCGATGCTAAGCAACTTTCTGGACTGATTACTTTGCCGTTCTCGACGAGAAATGTTGCCAAACGCACCGCTCCTGGCTCGTACTAGATTTGCTTTAATCGCGCAATCTCGGTAATCGCGCGTTGCAAGAAGTCCTTTGCATTAGCGGATTGCCCCGGATCGGCTGATAGGTACTCAAAATCAGCTTGAGCGTCATCCAGCAGACCGGCGTTCAGGTCCAATAAACCGTCGAGCAAGTGATCGCCTCGAATGTTTTTTCTTAAAGCCTCCAGGCGAGCCGTTTCCTGTTCGCTGAGCAGGGCAAACTTAGCTTGCGCCTGTTCTATCCCCGGGGCGTCAACTTCTTGATCTTTGATGGTCGCGGCAACATACCAGCGATATCGTTTTCCCGGGCTAAGCGCAGTCGATCCCGCTATAACCCATTGGCAGGCAGTTGCGTCGGCGGCCGGTATGATAACCGGGGAAGTCGCGCGTTCCTCCTGGGTGCCGTCATCCGCAATCACGTGGACGACATAACCTGTCGCGCCGGCCGCCTTCGTCCATTTGAATGTTAGCTTAGGCGATTCAACCCAGGTGCGAACCGGGCTAAGAACCTGAAATGGAATCGTGCTTGGGGGTTGCCCAAGCAACACCGATGGCGCTCGTTTGAGAGCCGCCAGGTTATCTTTGAGAGCGGGTGAAAACGAGGGCGCTTCATCCTTTAAAATCGGAGCGGCCACATTGTTAAGCGCAGTCAACACGTCGCTGGGCAGGCCACCCGGAGGATTTGTGATTCCATTCGGGCCAACTGAAGTCCGGTGACCACCGTCAGTGACCGTGACTCGCTCGTCGCCACCATTCCCGAGCATTTGTGGTGGCCAAACAGAAATAATACTGAAACCGACAACCAATATCACTACCGAAGCGAGCACTGCGTAGACCAGCGGTTGATTGAACCAGTCAAAAAATCGCCCTTTTTCCTGCATGAACCATCGTCTCCCGGAACTTGTTGCGCCATAGTCCCGCGGCCGCGGGCGCCGCGGAGCTGCCCCGGACGATCGGGAAGTCTTCGCAATCGGTGCGTATTCTTGCGCCGGCGATTGCAACAGTTCTTCCCGAAAAGACTTGAGATCGGCCAAAGCCCTCTGGCAGAGCTCGCAAGTGCGAAGATGTTCGTCCAAGTCTCTCTTGTCCGAATGACTTAAATCGTTGTCCAGATAGGCTCCCAGAGAATCAGCCGATGGATGGTCCTCGGCTGGCGTCTCCGGCAAAATAGTGTCAGCCAACGAACGCGGGTTATTCGACCGGAAAGGAGATAGCTTTTCCCGGCAGGCATCACATTCTCGAAGATGTTTGATGGCGTCGAGGGTGTCTTCAGGCGAGAGCAAGCGCGCTAGGAACCGGTGTTGTAGCTGTGGAGAAAGGTGATCCATTATTTACAGCAAGAATTTCGCATCCGAGCTAGAGGCCGTAACGCGAGACGTCCTTGTCCTTCATACCAGAGATGAGGAAATCGGGCTTATATTGGCAATAATTTTGTTGAACCACGAATGAACGCGAATAGGAACCGCGACTTTACACCAATACAGAAGGCATGAATCGATCGAGTGGCAGCTGTCCGCCAATCCGTGCAAGAACCGCCGGAACTGAACTCAACGGGAGGCCACTTCGGCCTTTTTTGCGTTCTTTGCGGCGATTCATTCGCGTCCATTCGTGGTTGCTATTCATTCGACGTCCTGGAATGAAGCCTGCGACGAAGGGCTAAGCGTGCATGGCTTCGTAGATTCACGACGGTTTGTCTCCGTATTCCGAGGAGACGAGCGATTTGCTGATCGTCTAACGGTAAATCGGGCAGCAGGGAGAGAAGCTGCGCTAACGACATAGCCAGCGACGTCGAGAGATCTTGCAGCGTTGCCACTTGGCTTAGCTCGAAATCAAGTAAATCCTCCGCCTTTAGCAATAGAACCGCCCGTTCTTTTCGGTCCAATCGCTGGATCTGTTCCCAGAGCTTTCTGAGGCGGTCGCGGTTCAGGGATTCGCCACCGGGCTCCGTGCCAGGCTGTTGGGTCGTTAGCAGCGACTCGAGGTTGTGGCGATCCAGCGAGATGCGCTCGTCTTTGACCTGCAGAATAAAAGCGATTGCGGTCACGAAATCGTTCCATGGCAACGGTCCGTCAGCCTGTTGCAGCGTCCAGGCCGCAATCTCTGGGAGCGAGGTAGTCGGAGCCGGAAGTTCTTCGATCGAATTTTGTTCTAATAACGCAAAATGCGGAGCTGCAGCCTGCCGTTTTTTCCGCCAGGCCGTGAACCCGACGAGTGAACCATGTTTAGCGTCCTGCCATTTAGTAAAGCCGGTTTGCCCCGCACTTTCTCGGCAGAGATACGCCAGACGAAAGGAGAGCCGCGTCCAAAGCGGGGTTTCATCACGCACCGCCGCTCTCCAGGTATTGAAGCTGGCCCCGGCAACGTAGGCGCGAAAGGCGCCGATTCTGCTCTTCTCGGGTGCGGCGTAAACTTGCCAAAGGTGGGCGGTAAGCGCCATCAAGGTTTGCTGACGAAGGTCCTGGGCATCGAGATCCCGTTCATCAATGGATCCGGCAGTTCGGGGTATCGCTCCGGTTCCGAGTCTTTGGTTGATCACCTTTTGGATGATGGGCATCGCCTCAGTCCGCAAAAGGACATCCAGCTTGGCCTTTGCTGACTCCTCATCAGGTGCCCGCAGAAAGGGATGTAACAACGAATCCTGCCCGACGACCCGGCGGCCGTCCTCTCTCTCAGATTGTTCCATCTCCAATGTCTGCGTCCGAAATCCAGTACCTCTTCACGTCTTACCCATCCAAATGATGAACAGATTGTGGCTGCTTGCGCTAGAAACTTCGATGCGGTTTCTAGCAAAAAGGCAACGGAAGTAGTCTTTTCCGGGTATCTTCGGCATCTTTTCGCGTCCCTAGCACTTTGAGTAGCCTAGCATAGTGAGCCCCAGGGGCACGTCTTGACCAGAGTTTAGCGGGGGTTGGTCAGACGTGCCCCGCTCAACGGGAGAAGGAATCGAATCTCGAATTTTTTCTGAGTATATCTCGGCTCGATCCGTAATCCTTTATCCCTGAACCCTGGATGGTGTCATCCAACGGCCTGTCGCCCATCTGAAATTCACTATGAAGAAGTCACCTCTTCATAACCGTAAGATTGGAAGTTTGTTTCTAGCGATGTAGTTAAAAGTCCAAGCGGAAATGACTGGACCTTCCACAGCAGCCCGCCACCCGGTCATTTCACCAACCAGAACGGCGCGATAGAAAAAGGTACCGAGATTCATTATATCCCCGGTGTGGGCGACGCGGCCACGTATCCGGCGTATGGAAAATTCGATGACCCGCCACGCGGCCGTGTCAGCTTGGGCGGTACGGCCAAAATTATACCGAAGACGCCTACACGATTTGATCGATCAACGGTTCGCCCTGGTCGAACCTCCGCAAGTTGGCTAGAAAATGTTTGGTGAGACGCAAGGATTCGTTGTAATGGCCGCCGCTGCTGTGAGGTGTGATGTAGCAGTTTGGAGTGGACCAGAGAGGATGATCTGGCGGAAGCGGTTCCGGGTCGGTCACGTCGAGATAAGCAGCCCGGATTGGCCCGGCCTTAAGGATATCGATTAATGCATTTTGATCGGTCGTTGTGCCGCGCCCGAGCGAATAATAGCAGGCTCCGGCCTTGAAATTCGAAAACTTGTCCTTATCGAAGAAACGGATGGTCTCTGCGTTTTCCGGCAAAAAATTCAAAACGTGATCAGCAATCGGAAGCTTGGATCCGAGTTCGTCCAAACCGAGGACGGTCACGCCCTCGCTTGGTCGTGGACGGCGCCGGAACCCAAGTATGCTGCAGCCGAACGGCTTTAAGAATTCTGCCAGTCGACGCCCGATCGACCCAAAGCCGACGATCAGAATAACTTGCTCCGAAAGCAGACTGGACGCGGCTCTTATCTCGTTCTGCGGCCATTCCCGATTCTTGAGTTGATCCAGGTACGAGGGATAAAGCTGCCGGCCGTGCGCCAGTAAGACCGACAGAGCGTGTTCGGCACAAGGTTCAGAGAAGACGCTAGAGCTGTTGGTGAACGCGATTTTGTTCGCCGAAAAGTGTTCGAAAAGGTCTTCGCGATCGTACCGCGTGTAACCGGCGCTGGACACATGTAGCCAGCGAAGGCTTTTGGATTTCAGAACGTCTTCGGGGCTGGGCTGGCCGAAAACAATCCCGGCACTGGCTAGTTCCGGGTCGCCGGTATTCTCTGCCAAGACATGGGGACCGGCCGCAGCAACGATGAGCTCGTGGGTCTTGCTCTCGCTCTGCAGTAAATCGAGTTCCGGTTCTGCTAAGCGAACGTTAGTCCAAATAACTGACGAATGCTGATTCATAGATGAAGTGCGCTTGTTCTCCTTGACAGATTTGTTCGTTCTCTCCAATGTGCCGCGCAACCCCCCCGGCCGGTTGCTTATCCAAAACGGCTGAAAAGATCCGCAGATCAAATCTTCGGCATCTAGTTTATTTAAACAGCTATAGGGTCGCGGGACAGGATCAACCAGGAAGGTATCAATGGGCAAAAGGTTATTTTGGACATTCTTTCTGTTCGCATGTGCGGCCACGGTTTTTGGCAAAGAGCCGATTCTTCCGCCGCCTGGGCCCGACGCGCAACTGCAGATCGACCGGCTGTTTGATTTGACGAACCGGCTCCGGGCGGCGCGGAAGCTCCCGATCTTAGGCCTCGATGCTCGGCTGTGCCATGCAGCAGCTGTGCACGCGGCGGAGATGTGCCGTTACAACTACGTTAGCGATCGAGGTCACGGCATCTTTCCCATGCAATCTAATCCAGGGTCGCGAGCTTGGGCTTGTGGCTATGCCTGGTCTGATATCGCAGAGACAGTTTGTGCAGGATCGTCCGATGTTGCCTCCGTTTTGAGCAGCTGGCTAAGTAGCCGGGCTCACGTCCGAATTTTGATGGACCCAGTTTACCAGGATGCCGGCATCGGCATCGCCCGGGGCGCGACCCGGACTTATTGGGTCTTAATGCTGGCTACGAGACCGAGCAATAGTTCGCCCGGTAGAAGTTGGAATTTGAAGGTGGCGTTGTGAGCCGGTGAGTTGTGCCGCGGGTAACGCGCGCAGCCCTGTTTATGGATGGGACCAATGGGACTCATGGGACCTATGGTCGCCGGCGCGCCGTTTCGCCCATTCGCCGTTTCGACTTACCTCCCTTGATCCAACCGCCGGTTCAGCTCAAACGCGGCGCTGATAAGCGCCATATGGGTAAAGGCTTGCGGAAAATTACCGAGTTGTTCGGCCGAGGGACCTAGCTCCTCGGAATAGAGACCTACATGGTTCGCGTATCCGAGCATTTTTTCGAAAATGAACCGGGCCTTGTGCACGTCCCCGCTTCGGGCCAGACACTCGACATACCAGAATGAGCACATGCAGAATGTCCCTTCTCCACCTTCCATTCCGTCTGGGCTTCGATAACGGTAAACTAGCGAGTCATCAACCAACCGATTCTCGAGCGCGTTCAAGGTAGACATCCAGCGGGGATCGGTCGGGCCGATAAACCTGACCAGCGGCGACAAGAGACAAGAGGCATCCAGCCAATCGCTTTTCTTTGTCTGGACATAACTGTTAATGCCGGAATTCCAGAACTCTGTTTGAATCTGATGATAGATCTGGTCGCGGATGCGTTGCCAATGAACCTGGGGTCCGGGAAGACTGCGCTTATTGACTAGCCGGACGGCTCGATCCACGGCGACCCAGCACATCAAACGACTATAATAAAAATCTTGCTGGCCCCCGCGCACCTCCCAGATGCCTTCATCCTGGCGGTCCCAATTTTCACAAACCCAATTGACGATCTTTACTAGATCAAGCCAGAGCTCGTAACTGATCTGTTCACCGAATTTGTCGTAAATATAGATCGAGTCTAATAGCTCTCCGTAAATATCCAGCTGCAACTGCCCAGCGGCGGCGTTGCCGATGCGAACAGGCCGGCTATTCCGGTAACCGGCAAAATGGTCCAGGATTTCTTCGGGCAGCTCGTGCCGGCCATCGATGCCATACATGATTTGCAGGGGGCCAAGCGCCGCGCTCTCCGCGCATCTGGCTTCCAACCAGCGGATGAAAGCCCCCGCTTCCGCTGTAAAACCTAACCGGCTGAGCGCGTACAACGTGAAGCTGGCGTCTCGAATCCAGGTAAATCGATAGTCCCAATTGCGACCGCCCCCGACAAATTCCGGTAACCCAAATGTCGGCGCCGCTACAATCGAACCGTATTGCCGGCTGGTCAGTAATTTCAGGACTAAGGCAGACCGATCGACGATTTCTCGCCACCGGCCCCTGTACTGGGATTTGGCAATCCATCTCTGCCAAAAGTTGAGGGTTTGCAGAAACGAATCTTTTACTAGGTGAACGGGCTCGACCGCTTGACCAAGGTCGAGCTCAAGAACAAACAGTGCACTTTCTCCGGCCTTTAAGACAAAATCGGCGGTGGCATCCTGATCATTGATCTGAAGCGGCGCTTCCGAGTACAACCGCATTGTTGGTAACTGGGACGCTTCCGGGATAAAAAGAACCTCGGTATCTGATAGTTTTTTGACTTGGTGCTTCGCCCTGGCGTAGTCAAAGCGCGGTTGGCAAATCATCTGGAATTGGACTTCACCGCGAATGCATTTTGCTCGCCGAATGATCTTTGCCCCTTTGCGAAGCCCTTCCTCGCTTCCAACTTCCCCATCGAATACCGGCATGAAATCGCTGACCTCTCCGACACCATCCGGCGAAAGGAAGCGAGTCAGGAGAATGTTGGTGTTCGGGAGATAACTCTGTTTAGGCCGGCTATTTTGGAGACCGGCGGCCACCGCAAACCGCCCGCCTTTATCCGGATGAAGTAAGTCAGCAAAAATTGTGGGTGAATCGAAATCGGGAAAACAACAAAAATCGATGGTCCCATCGGTCGCAACGAGAGCCACCGTCTCCAGATTCCCAATGATGCTATGGTTCTCAATGGATTGATAACCGTCGGCCATCGGGCAGTATAGGCAAAATCGTGGAGCAATTACAGCGAAACGGCGAATGGGCGAATGGGCGCGCCGGCGACGGGGGCGCGATTTTGCCCAGGGCTGGTAGGGCGAAAATCTCGGCGCGCTGCTGATGAGCCACTTAGATGACACGGGCCCGCGCCGGATTTGAGCCGTTTGGGGGGATTAGCATCGGCCCAGCCGCGATCCTTCGGAAAGGTTTGGCAACAAAGTAAATTTTGATCCACCGAATGTATGAAACCTGATGGCGTGTTGTTTGTTTGTGGACGGCCAGGAGGTGAAGCTAACCACACCCCAAACGGCTCAAACCCGGCGCGGACAAGCCACGTTAAGATAGCCCATCAAATGCGCGCCGAGATTTTCGCCCTACCGGCTGTGGGCCTGAATTCGCCGAATCGCCGGTGCGCCCATTCGCCGTTTCGCCTCACTTCGCTCCATCACCCTTCGCGGCGACCGCGCCATCACCCGAAGGAGCCGGCTTCTCCGCAACATCCGGTTCCACGGCTCGAGCAACGGCTGGGCGACTCTGTTCTCCGGCTAAATGGAGGATCAAGTCCGTCTTAGAGATGCTGCCGATTAGTCGCTGCGAATTGAAGTTGTCGATTACCGGGAGTCGTTCCGAATTCGTTTCTGAAAATTTACGCAAGGCTTCCGCGGTGCCTTGGAGCGGGGAAATGCGCGGAAAATTTTCATTCATGATATCCGAAGCGATAACGACAGTTTCCAACTCGGGTCGGTCCAGAAATGCTTTTACATCATGGAGCGAAATCGCACCCAGGAATCGACGCGAACCATCTACTACGTAAAGATGTTGGAACTGGAATTGAAGAAAAGTACGGGCGACTTCGGCGAAGCTGGCTTGCTCCGGCAAGGTGATCGGGTCGGTCCGAATAAGGTCGGTCATGCTGACTTCCGCCAACTGGGAGTTGAAGAATGCTGCTCCTTTCCGTTCCAGCGATTCGCCGTACATGAAGCGGCGTTCGAAAATGCTGCTGCAATAGTAGCCCAGCACACATGCCACCATCAGGTAAGGCACGATGGTGTAGCTCAGTGTCAGCTCGAACACCATCAGGATAGCCATGATCGGCGCTCCGCTGGCAGCCGATAGAAATGCCCCCATACCAACAAGCCCGTAGATGTCAGGATCCGGTTGCAGCCCCGGGAACAGCAGTAACACGGTTTGGCCATAAAGAAATCCAAGTGCGGACCCGATAAAGAGAGTAGGGGTGAAAACGCCTCCCACTGCGCCGGAACCGAAGGTGGCCGACGTGGCAGCCAGTTTGGCGATCAAGAGGATTGAAATTGTATCGAAATCCCAATTCTGATGAAAGAGGGAGCTGAGCAAGTCTTGGCCATTCCCGCAAACTTGCGGGTAGAAAACCGCGATTCCGCCGACAATCGCCCCGCCAATCGCCATCTTAACCGGTGCCGGAAATCGGAGCTTAGAGAAAAGCTTTTCCGACCGCCGCAACAATTGCAAAAAAACGGGCGCTAGAAATCCGAGCAGGAGGCCCATCACGCAAATCGGAATCGCCTCCCAGCGAGAGTGAAACTCTAGATCGGGTGACCGGTAAAGCGCGCTGGCGCCATGGATAGCACGAGTGGTGAATGTTGCGACGACCGAAGCCAGGATTAGTGGGCCGAGTGATTCGACCACGACCGTGCCAAGGATGATTTCAGCGACGAAGAAGGCGCCGGCAATTGGCGCGTTATAGGCGCTGGCAATCCCAGCCGCAGCGCCACAAGCCACCATGTGACGTTTTTGGGGGACCGGGCATCTGCGTAGCCGGCCTGCAAAGGAAGCCAGCAGTGAAGAGAGTTGAACCAGCGGACCTTCTCGGCCTATGGATGCGCCGCTACTGATCGAGAACAGCGCTGAGATGGTTTTTACCAGGCTCGCCCGGAACGAAATTTTGCCGTTTCCGACGACTATGGCTTCCATGTAGTCGGTAGTCGATTTTTGGCGAACGCTGCTGATCAATCGATTGCCAAACCAAAGGGTGAGACCGGCAAGCAACCCTCCGGCGGTTGGGACAGCAAAACGTTGCCACAAGGGTAGGTCTTCGAAACTGGTGACAATGCTGCTGAAGTGACCTGTCCCGAGAAACTGCAGAAATTCAGTTGCCTTTCTGAACGATTCGGCCGCCAGGGCACCGAAAAATCCGATGACCGCCGCCCAAACCAGCGTTACCTGGCGTTCGCTGAGGCGAAAATGTTCAACGATCCAGACCTTTAAGAGTAGGAGACGCCTCAGCGCTGGGCTGAGGCGGGCATGCGGTCTGGGCATACGGTGTACGGCGGCCCTATGGCGCGAACGCCGCCAGGAACTGCTCGATATTTGTCGTTCCCATCAGCCGATCCAGGACTTTCTCGCCTCGAAGGTGACGAGCTAGAAATGAGGTCAATTCCAGATACTCGGCCACCGCCTTTTTCGGCACGCCAATTAGAAGTACGAGCTTGGCCGACCCTACCGAAAAAGGGATTGGTTGCGGAGAGATTCCGACTACGACGACAATGCCTCGCACGCTGTCGGTTCTGGCATGAGGGAAAGCGACACCCATCGGTAAGAACGGCGGATCCACTTTTTGCCGTTCAAAGATGGTCCTCTTAAGTTCAGTCAGGTTGGCGACCAGTGGGTTCGTTTTCAACTCTTCCAACAAGCGTTCAATCGCTTCGATCTCTGAACCTGCGGCCAGTGGGTTCACAAAAGCGGCTGTACGCAGCGACTCAAGCGTTTTGGTGTTGATCAACTCTCTTCTCCTGAGGTTCTTCCTAGCAGAATAGCACGCCGCATGCGAGCGGTTAAGCGGATTGCAGTTGAGAGTTCACGGTTCGCTGTTCACGGTTCACGGTTCGCAGTTGGCGCTTGGCGGTTGGCGTTCGGCGTTGGCGTTCGGCGGGCAGCAGCTCCGTAGGAGCGAAATCTTTATAGCCATAGACATTCAAGTAGCGGTAGAGCTCCGTAGGAGCGGCATATATGGGGTTTGGCTTAGCCATTGCGTCATTGTTTAAAACGGTTTAAACATCTCCAACAACGAAGGAGGCTTTGCCCGTTTGACGGAGGCCGACACATCTTCGGTGGCTGCTCGTTGAAAACTAGATGTCGCTCCTACGGAGCCTAATCGCAATTCAGGTATCGATAGGCTATAACGATTTCAGAGGGTAAGGGCGAGGGGATACCCCTCGCACCTCCCCGTTGTCGCAATGGGGTCAATTCCCCATATTTACCGGCGTGACTGTTTCAGTCACCGGGCGACCCCAACCGGAAGAGCCCCTTAGTGAGGGATCAGTGAAGCGA
>JAFAHI010000720.1 GCA_019237325.1 Verrucomicrobiota bacterium
GCACACAACGAATTGACAGAAGAATTACGAAATACCATTTTGCGAGCCGCGTACACGGGCCCTTTCGGGAGTCTCCCCTCAATATGTCCGACTTTCAAACCTTTATTGGCGGTATATTTGACACGAACGCTTATCTAGTCAAAGCCCGGGCGGGAGAAATCCTTTTCGATGCCCCAACCGGAACTATGGATTGGCTGGAACGAGAGAAGATCACTCCAACACTGTTATTGATCACCCACGGCCATATCGATCACATCGATGACGCAGCCAAAATCAAGAAACGGTACAATTGTAAAGTAGGTTGCCACGCGGACACGGTCCCGTTGATCAGCGATCCTGATTTTTTTAAACAGTTCGGGTTCTTCCTTGAGCCGGAGCCGGTGCAACCTGATTTCCTGATTCCCGAGGGCAAGTCTCAAGAATTTCTAGGCTCAAGTTTCGATGTCTTGCTCGTTCCCGGACATTGTCCGGGAAGTCTTTGTTTCTTTTCTAGCGAACAAAACCTGTTGGTAGGAGGCGATGTTTTGTTCGCTGGAAGCATCGGACGTACTGACCTCCCGGGCGGAAATCACTCGGAATTAATCGAGAACATTTTTAAGAAAGTTCTGATCCTGCCTGACAAGACCACGGTTCTAGCGGGTCACGGCCCCGAGACTACGATCGGCGAAGAAAAACGCCACAATCCGTTTTTGAGGAGGTGAGCAGTAAGCAGTAAGCAGTAAGCAGTTTTAGGAGCCAGAATCCAGGAGTCAGAACGGCGTGCCGGCGGCGAACGTCGAGCAAATTAAACCGTATGTGTCGCTGTGATCGGATGGGACTTATGAGACCAATAGGACTTATATGTCCGATCATAGGAATCGTATGAGTCCCAAGCTCCCATGGAGTTCGCGGCGTCCGCGCACGCCGACGCAGCTTCTGACTCCTGCTCCTAAACTGCTTACTGCTCAGTGCTTACTGCTTACTTTTATCAATTCCAGCGTCTTGTCTCGCTAGCGCCAGGACTAATTGACCTTCAGCGACGGGTTCGCCTTTACAGGTGGCGCGGACGGAGCATTGGGCGAGGCCGTTCATTTCGCCCAAACACTCAGCAAAGAGATCGATCGGTTCTTCCGGACGGACGGCCCTCAAAAACTTCATTGCCCGAATCGCAGTTAAGAGAAACATCTTGCCGGGCCCGCCGATCGCTATTCCTGCGGTCTGAGCCAGTGCCTCTGCAATCAATACCCCAGGGATGATCGCGTTGCCGGGAAAATGCCCTTTCAGGAACGGTTCCTGGCTCGAAAAACATTTGGTAGCGTTTGCGCTTCGTCCCGCTTCGACAGCCGTAACCTCATCGATAAAAATGAACGGCGGCCGATGAGGTAAGCCCAATTGGACTGGATCCATGGTAACGGTAAGCAGTGAGCGGTGAGCGGTAAGCAGTAATCAGTCCAGAAGCCAAATAACGCAAACGCCCACTGCCCACTGCCCACTGCTCATTGCTTGCCGCTCAGTGTAGTTGCAACCCCGTGCGGGCGGGACGACAATTTCTTTGTGACTGTCCCTTCGCTGGCAGAAAGGTTCCGCGCCGATTTCCCGATCCTTGATCAAACAGTCAATGGACACCCTTTGGTGTACCTGGATAACGCGGCTTCGACGCAACGGCCGACCAGCGTGATCAACGAGCTAAGCCGGTATTACCGGCACGATCACGCTAACGTCCATCGAGGGCTGCATGCGCTCAGTACTCGAGCCACTGCTCTTTACGAAAATGCGCGACAGCGGGTCGCCACTTTCCTGAACGCCGAGGACCCGGAATCGATTGTATTCACGAGGGGCACGACCGAATCGATTAACTTGGTCGCCTCTTCGTGGGCTGGAAACGAGCTCAAGCCGGGCGACGGCATTTTGCTGACGCAGATGGAACATCACGCCAATCTGATCCCGTGGCAGATTGTCGCCAGACGTGTCGGAGCCAGGCTCTATTTCTTGACCGTGACCGGAGATGAGGGAGAAATCGATTGGTCGCAACTCGACACAATCTTTACAGATAATCCGATTCGGATCGTCGCCCTTACGCACATCTCGAATTCACTCGGCAGAATCAATCCCGTGGCGGAAGTCTGTCGTACGGCTCATAAACACGGCGCGGTGACACTGATCGATGCAGCCCAGAGCGCTGGGCATATGCCGCTCGATGTCAGAGCAATCGATTGTGATTTTCTCGCTTTTTCGGGGCACAAATGCTGCGGCCCAACCGGAATCGGGATTTTGTACGGACGAAAGAGCCTGCTGGAAAAAATGGAACCCTATCAAACCGGCGGCGAAATGATCGTCAGCGTTACTTTTGAAGGAGCGGAATGGAAACCGCCTCCTCACCGTTTCGAGGCGGGTACTCCGCACATTGCCGGCGCCATCGGGTTAGCCACCGCACTCGATTATCTTGATCAGGTAGGACGGAATTCGATTCAAGAGAACGACCATCACTTCGGCAATATCGCTGCGACTCGGCTACGCGAGATACCGGATCTACGCGTATTTGGCCCTCTCGACGAGCGGGCGGGAATCGTCAGCTTTCAATTGGGCAAGATTCATGCGCACGACTTAGTCGCATTCGCGGACCAGCACGGGGTCGCGCTGCGCGGAGGACATCACTGTAATCAACCACTTGTCCGTAAGCTCGGATTACATGCCACTGCCAGAGCCAGCTTCTATCTGTACAATACAGAATCCGAACTCGATCGCTTAGTCGCAGTTCTCCACTCGGCAGCCAAGTATTTCGGTTAGGCTGCAGGGCTCGCAAATCTTTCACGGATTCTCGAGCCCTGCAGGCTATGGGCCTTTAGGGAAACGCTGACACGTCTCCCCAAAAGCGTAATTTTAGAGGAGATGGGTAGCTAAACATGTTAGAAATTCTGGCAGAACAAGTATTGCAGCAACATTTCAGCGTTAGCGGAAATGCTGCTGCCACAGCCTCCGCTGTTCATCAATGCGTGATACGTTGATGAACAGCGGAGGCTATGGATTTCGACGAGCTGTACCAAGAAATTATCCTGGATCACTCGAAGCGCCCTCGTAATAGCGGGGTGCTGCCTCCGCCGGCGACTCGCGGTTCAGGCTACAATCCGGCCTGCGGCGATGAAGTCACGGTGTTCGTGCTGAAGTCCGCTGAAGGCAAGATCGAGACTATCTCGTTCCAGGCACAGGCATGCGCGATCTGCACGGCGTCTACCTCGCTGATGACGCTGCAGGTAAAGGGAACGACTCAAGAACAGGCGTTGGAGATACAACGACATTTCATTGATTTTCTTACCAAGGATGGCTCGAGCGAGGGTCTCGGCCATTTACGCGCGCTTGCTGGTGTGAAGAAGTTTCCTCAGCGCTTGAAGTGCGCCACGCTCGGGTGGCATGCACTTGAAGCAGCACTAAAAGGCGACGCGGGATAGGCGTGTGGGCGCGTGGGCGTGTGATGAGCTATCACGCACGCGCAGGAATCAGCAGCAGCTTAAATCAATTGTTCACTAGTGATGAAAGAACGCAGCTTGACAATTAATACGTTCGTACGTATTGAATCCTGTGGCCAGGCATTCCCTCCGTGAACGAATCCTTGAAGCCGGCCTTAAAGTCATGTTCCGCAAAGGTTATGTCGGCGCAGGAGTGCGCGACATCGTGGCTGAAGCACCGGCCCCACAGGGTTCGTTTACCAATCATTTTCGCTCTAAAGAAGAGTTCGCGCGTGAGGTGCTGGATCGCTACTTCGACGATCTCAAAAGTGTGGTCACGGACGCGCTCGAGGATCGCAGCCGAACACCCCGCCAGAGACTCAAGCGTTATCTCGATGTCATCACAGAGCGTCTCGCCGAGGCTGAGTTTAGCCGTGGGTGCTTGATTGGCGATTTTAGCCTCGAGGCCGCGCCGCAAAGCGAGATGCTGCGCGGGCGCCTGGCGAACATCTTTATTGAATGGCGCACCCCTTTCGCAGCCTGCATCGCACAGGGCCAAGCGATTGGCGAGATCGCAGCAACGTTTGCACCGGAAGAGCTCGCTGAATTCCTCCTCTCCTCATGGGAAGGCGCCATCCTCCGGATGAAAGTCGAGCGCAATGCCGAACCACTCGAACGCTTTAAACGCATCGTGTTTGCCACCGTATTCAAGGAACCATCGACATGAACTCAGATATCAAGCTGCCGAAACTCTCCGTTCTCGACTCCGAAATGGCCTACCGGGAAGCGGGCAAGACAGACGCACCGGTCGCGCTCTTGCTGCACGGCAATCCAACCTCATCCTACCTCTGGCGTAACGTTATTCCCCACGTTGCAGAGGTCGCGCATTGCATCGCCCCGGACCTCATCGGCTTTG
This sequence comes from Verrucomicrobiota bacterium, assembly GCA_019237325.1. Classification (GTDB taxonomy): domain Bacteria; phylum Verrucomicrobiota; class Verrucomicrobiia; order Chthoniobacterales; family JAFAMB01; genus JAFAVN01. Next base: position 4,339 of record JAFAHI010000720.1, read on the forward strand.
GCCAATCGGGCAAACCGGACATTGCATATCGATTCGAGGATCATGTGCGCTATCTCGACGCTTTCATCGCGAAGGCGGGGATCAGCTCAGCGCACCTGGTTGCACACGACTGGGGAACTGCTCTGGCTTTCCATCTGGCTGCGCGTCGACCTGAATTCGTGCGTGGGTTAGCCTTCTTCGAGTTCATCTGGTCGATCCCCACTTGGGAGGAGTTTGCTAGAGACTCGGCGGCGCGTGATATCTTCCGCAAGTTTCGAACCCCTGTAGAAGGAGAGAAACTGATCCTTGAACAAAACGCTTTCGTCGAGCGGGTGCTGCCGGGTTCGATTGTTCGCAAGCTGACCGGGGAAGAAATGGCGGTCTATCGTGCTCCCTTCTCGACCCCAGAATCACGACGGCCAACTTGGCGTTTCCCGAACGAACTTCCGATCGCCGGCCAACCTGCTGACGTCGTTGCCATGGTTGAGAAGGCGCACGCGAGCCTCACCGCCTCGACCTATTCAAAGCTTCTCTTCGCGGCGGATCCCGGTGCGCTGGTTTCACCCGCCATGGCTGAAGATTTTGTTCATAAGCTCCACGACTGCAGGCTGGTCAAACTCGGTGCTGGCATCCACTTTCTGCAAGAGGATCATCCCGAGACAATTGGGCGATCGGTTGCAGAATTTATTGCTGAGGTCGAGGCGCGTGGCGGAAAATGCTAGATACTAAATAGGACCCGAGAGTGGCCAATATTATCGTTCTCTAGTCATCTCAACCGCGCGGAAACGGCTTCTTCGAGGACGAGGACGACGAAGAGAACGCTTACGATCTCGAATGCCGAGGCGGCGACAGACCATCACGCGGTGTTGCCTAGCTCCTGGGCACCGAGGTCAAGAGGACTGGTCGGCATGGTACTGGGATGGCTGACCATCGACACATGACTCAGGAGCTCTCGGTTCACGCAGAGGAAAACGCGTTCGATAGGCGGCTCTGGTCCGACATGCAAAGCAACCGCCTTCTGTAATACCTCTCTTTCGGATTCAGTATACCGCTCCTTCTGCAGTAGATGTTCGGTCCAGGAGGGCATCATCATCTCGATACGGTAAACATTTGCTCGCCCGAGATCCTCGTGAAGGCGCCAGCTGAAAGCTCCGTTTCGAAGATGAATCAGGCGGACTTGACGGAGCAAACAAATGAAATCGGAGCCACGATGGCGGTCGACCTCAAACTCGTAAGTGATCGAGATGGGTCCATCGTGTGGCCGGGGGATATGTAACAGCTTGTGCGATAGGCTAGTAACCGGGGCAGGAGTGAAATTGAGCTCTCCAACGAAATCGATGGAAAGCGGGATCGATAGCAGCAGGCTGAGCAAGAACAAACCAGCAGCGAGCTCCAGTGTCAAAGTGACCCCCAGGGTAGTGGCTAGAATACCCCAGATGATACCGCCCAAAGCCATAGCACCCTGAGAAACCATGATGATGGTGGCGTTCATCCTGCCACGAGCCCAATCGGGCATGGCTCGCTGGCTGACCACCCACAACTCGGAGGCCGCTAACGTCCAACCAATCCCTGCTACGGCGGCGATGGCCATAAACAACACATGGTCCAGAACCAGACCCATCCCCAGAAAAACCAACCCCAACAGAATACTGGCAGACAGAATAATAGCATTGGAATGAAGACGGTCCCGCAATTTAGGCACTACGAACACCGCTCCGAACACCGAGCCGGCACCCATACAGGTGAACAGCAGGCCCAAACTGGAAGGCTCAAACTTGAGTTTCTGTAAACCGACGACCGGAAGCAGAGCCGGGATCACACAGATAAATACTGAAAACAAAATGTTACGCGCCAAGACAACCTGAAGTCCGGGAGCAAAGCGAACGTAGCGGATAGCTGTAGCAAACGACTCTAAGAAATTCTCTAACGGAAGCTTTGCGTTTCGGACCGGGCGTTTCCATTGAGCGATCGCAAAAATTACAAAGAAGAAACAGAGGGCATTCGCGGCGAAGACCCAGCTAGGCGAAACAAACCGCAAAGCCAATCCGCCCAAGGCTGGACCGATGATCCCTGAGACGTTTAGCTGCAATCCGCTTAACGTGGAAGCCGAAGGTAACTCTTCATTTGTAACAATTTCAGGCACTATTGCGGTCCAGGCGGGGGCGTTAAAAGCAAAACCCACACCGGTTAGAAAAATACAGATCAGCACGATCGCCGGAGTGAGCCAATGAAACGTAAACAGCACGGCGAGCAGAGCTGCGGTGCCGGCAAGCCATAAGTTCATGAAACGCAACAGCTTCCGCCGATCCACCATGTCGGCCAAGGCACCGGCAGGCAGGGTGAACAAGAAGAAAGGAAGAGAAGCCACCGTCGACATTAAAGAGAGCAAGAACGGGGACGGGCTGAGCATATTCATCACCCAGGTGGCGGTGGTGTCATGTGCACTAATGCAAGTGCTCGACAAGACGCTAGCCACCCAGATTCGACGGTAAGTCGGATTCCGCAGAGCGGTAAAAGTAGATGAGTGATTAGACATGCGTCTAAAAGGGGGGAGTCAGAAAACGGTGACTAAATTCCGTCAGCGTGCAGCTTTTGACAAATGCATTAAGGCATTTGCCAAAAGCTGCACGCTATAGCCTGCCAGGCTCAAAAATGCATGCGCATTTGTGAGCCTGGCAGGCTTTCTTCATCTTCCTCCGTATCCGAGTTCGCGGAGTTTGGACGACGCGTCATCAGTTCTCGGTGTACCGACAGATAGTGCTTCACCACGGGACCGTCTGAGTCAGAGGTGTGCAGACTCCAGGTTCTCCGCCAAACTGCCAGCTCATTTCTGGTCATCCGCTTATGTTGCTCAAGATGCTCTGACCACGACGAAACCATCATTTCCATTCGGAACCGATTCGGTTTTTCCAGATCCTCATCCAACCTCCAACTAAAGGCTCCATTTCTCAGATAGATGAGCCGCATCTCCCGCATCAGATCGAGAAAACGTCGCCGGTTTTCTGGTTCCACTTCAAACACCATCACTACGACCACCGGTCCCTCCGAAGGATCAGGCACGTGCAAGAATCGGTGGTACTGGGTTGTCAGCGGAGCCGGGTCCAGGTTTAGACGCTTGGTGAAATCGATCGAAAGGGGGAAAGCCAAAGACAGACTAAAAATCAGAAAGAGGGCAGCGGCGATCAGAGCAAACTCAACATTGACGCCGGCTGCGAGGGCTCCCCAGGTGACGCCACCCAAAGCCAGGCCCCCTTGAGAAACCATCATGTGCGTTGCGTTCATCCGGCCTCGGGCCCAGCTGGGCATGGCTCGCTGGCCGGCTACCCACAACTCCGAGGCGGTTAGTGTCCATCCGAGTCCGGCCAATGCTGCCACCCCCATGAACAAGTTCGCGTTCCGGACAAAGGCCATCAGCAGAAAGACAAACGCCAGTAACAGATTGGCCAGAATGGTCAGCGTATTGGCTGAGAATTTGGCTCGCGCTTGCGGAATCACAACAACTGCACCGATTACCGAACCGACTCCCATGGAAGTGAACAGAAGACCCAATTTAGATGAATCGAGACCAAGTTGCTTCAGACCTACCACGGGCAACAGCGCGGGGATAACCGCGATAAACACGGAGAAGATCACATCACGCACTAACACAACCTGAATCCCCGGTGCGTACCGAATATAACGTACCGCGCTGGCTAACGAATCGAAGAAATTCTCCAGCGGCATTTTAGGCGTCACGTAAATGCGCCCCCACCCAGTGAGACTCAGCAGAAGAAGAAAAAAACAGATCGCATTTGCTGCGAAGACGTATTGAGCGCCGAACCACCCGAGCACGAGACCGCCAATGGCAGGGCCAATGATACCGGAGATGTTAAGTTGAAGCCCACCCAGAGTGATGGCAGAGGCTAATTGTTCCTTTGAGACTATTTCGGGAACAATGGCTGACCATGCCGGCGCATAAAAACTAAAGCCAACGCCGATCAGAAAAACAGATAAGAGAATGAGGTATGGGTGAAGCAAGTTTAACCCCGCCAAAAGCGCTAAGCCGCCGGCAGCACAACCGAGCCAAACATTCATCACCCAGAGGAGCTTACGCCGGTCGGTCATATCGGCCAATGCACCCGCGGGCAGAGTAAAAAGGAAAAACGGAAGCGACGCCACTGTCGAGATGAGCGAGATTAAAAAACTGGAATGAGTCAATCGGCTCATGAGCCAAGTACTGGCTGTGTCGTGAGCGGAAACGCAGCAGCCCGATATCAGGCTCATTACCCAAAGCCTTTTGAACAGCGGGTTTTGCAACGAAAGAAACGTGGAGGTCTTCGTCATCTAGTACTCTTTGGTCAGCCTAAGCCGGTTCTTAATCTGGATAAATTGCTATATTAAATCCTGCAACTCCCATCCTGGTTACACCTATCAGTAGCGGACCCCTCGGAGCAGCCGTGCTTGTATTCGAAAAAGAACCTTGACTTATATGGAGCTAACTTATGCCCTTGCTGAATTCCGAGCAGCCGGCCGACCCTCCGGAAATTCCCCCCATGGTAATTAAACGTTCACCAAAGATTATCCTGGAAGGCACCCGCCTGACGGGAAAGACCGATCTAGCGTTTGCTCTCAATGAGCACCCGCGGATTGTGGGAATTAGAAAATATCGGTACCACTCGCCGATCATATCGGCGGAGTGGAATGGATTTACTCGAAGCCCGTACGGCGCTAGCCTAATAAACTTCACGCCTTCCTACGAGGAGTTGGCCATGGATGCTTACCGCACCTGGGCCAAGCTCTTTGAGCTCTACCGCTACTATTCGTGGATTGTCGATCGTTTTCATATCTCGACTCAGGCCTGGCAATCAATTTATGCTAAGCGTCACTACGATTTCGCCTGGTTAGAAAAGAGACTAGTGCCGCTTGGATTCCGTTTAGTCTTTTGTTGGCGGCGGCCAGACTCGTTTGAAAAGGCCAGGCAACGCCGCCTGGCCATCTCGAGCAACCCGTCACAATACGAAGATCTAGAGATTTTCTTGCGAGAACAAGAAGTCGTCCAAGAACTGTTCGATCGATCGCTGCTCCCGAAGATGGTCGTGGATGTAACCGATAAGAGTTTAGACCATATGGTTGCGGAAGTGGCCGACTGGTTAGAGGCGACCGGCGGGCTGACCGTTCCTGATATGGAGCCAACTGTGGCCGAAGAGAATCTCTGGACACTCGGAACGGGTCCTGACGGCGACGGCCGCAGCCCTTGAAATCGAAGGCCGGCCTGGCAAGTAATCAGTAAGCGGTGGGTCAGTAATCAGTTCGGATTTTCGGTCACTGATTACTGATTTACTGATCACTGATTACTGTTTAGGTTCGGGGTGGGTCCAACTCCTGCCCAGATCCGTCATGCGCTTCATTCTTTGTGCCGTTCTCGCCTTCGCCTGGGTCCGCCCAGTCTTCGCTTGGGTGAATGGAGAGCTCTCCATTTGGATGGACGCAGATCGGCTGCCTGCGATGCAGGAAGCCGGTCGCAAGTTTGAGCAAGACTACGGAATCAAAGTCGATGTCGATGCGACTGAAAATATCCCGAATAATTTTCCGTTAGCCGCCCAGTCCAACAAAGGGCCGGATATTGTCATCTTTGCGCACGATAAGCTTGGCGAGTGGGCCGATGGAGGACTGGTGGCGCCGATCCCGGTCGACGCATCGTACCGGGCCAAGTTCGTTAGCCAGGCTTGGGAAGCGGTCCAACACCGAAAGGAATATTGGGGCTACCCTCTGTGCTTTGAAGTCGTCGGACTGATCTACAACAAAAAGCTGGTGCCGACTCCTCCCTCCCAGCTTTCGGACTTGATCGAGCTCGACAAGCAACTCAAAGCCGAGCACCCGGGTGTAGCGACCATCCTATGGGACTACGACAGTCCTTATTACTCCTGGGGGATCTTTGGCAGCGCTGGAGCCTATGTCTACGCCAAAACCGAGGAAGGTTACGACACTAAGGATATTGGGATCGCTTCCCCCGGTGCTATCGATGCGCTCAATCAACTGATAGGGCTAGTCCACGCGGGTGTGCTGCCCAAGGCCGCATCTGTCGCCGGGATGCCAAAACAGATGATGGCAGAAGGTAAGCTCGCTATGATGCTTTCCGGACCATGGGACTGGCCGGACTTGATGAAAAATGGGATAGACTTCGGCGTAGCACCAGTTCCAGGAGTCGGCGGAAGACCAGGAAAAGCGTTTGTGGGCGTATCCGTCGCCTACATTAATAGGAGCTCACCTAATCTGGATATCGCCCGGCAGTTTCTAGAGAACTACGCCATCACGGACAAGGGACTAGCCGCAGCGAATCGGCTGAAACCGATCGGCATTCCGGCGTTGAATTCGCTGAGCGAAACCATGTCCAAAAACGACGAGCTGCTTCGCGAGATGAAGGTATGCGTGGACGACGGCGAAGTAATGCCGAACATTCCTCAAATGGGACGATTCTGGGGTGCCATGGGCTCCGCGCTTCAGCTAGCGACTAACGGTCAAGAAACCGCACAACGGGCGTTAACCGAAGCGCGAGAGAACATGCTTCCGCTGCGTAAATGACAAATGCGCGGATCGCTGTAGTGGTTACAATACTACGGAATACCGATTACTGACATGAAAGCTCTCGTATACGATGCACCTAGGAAATTTGAATACCGCGATGTCCCGGACCCGGAACTCGAGGCGGACGAGATCTTAATGAAGATTCAGGCCTGTGGTCTTTGTGGCACCGACTTGCACATCCACGAAGGCGAATTCGCGCCTCGTTTCCCGCTGATTCCCGGCCACGAGTTCACGGGCACGGTTGCGGCTTCTGGATCGGCCGTAACGGGGCTACCCGTCGGCCAGAGGGTGGTTGCGAACAGCAATATGGCCTGCGGACACTGCTTCTACTGCGTCAGAGGAGACACGCTTTTGTGTGAGAACTTGGAAGCTTATGGCGTCACTCGGAACGGAGGATTTGCGGAGTACATGAAAATAAAAGCGCATCGGGTATTTCCGATTTCGCATCTTTCTCCGCGCGAGGCGGTCATGGTCGAACCGACCTCATGCGCGCTCCACGGGATGGAGGTCCTAGATCTTGAGCCCGGAAGCGACGTACTCATTTTCGGCGCTGGACCCACCGGGCAAGTCTTGGCTCAGCTGATGAAAATGAACGGTGCAGCCACGCTGACTGCAGCGGCTCCGGCAGGACCGAAGCTTGACCTAGTCGGACGCTTGGCCGCGGATCATGTGGTTGCAATTGATCGTAAAGACCCGGAAGTCCACAGACGCCGGCTTCAGGAGCTTGCTCCCAAAGGCTTTGACTACGTAATCGAGGCGACAGGTGCGCCATCGGTTTGTGAGGAAGCGCTCAATTTCGTTCGCCGGCGCGGCACAATCCTAGTTTACGGCGTGTATCCGGAGAAAGCGTCAGTGAGGTTTGACCCGTTCGACGTATTTCGTCGTGAAATTACGATCAAAGGCTCGTTCGCGCAGATCGATTCATTTCAGCGAGCTTTGAACTACCTGGAGAACGGGCGGATCCAGGTGAACGAAGTCGTGACCCAAGAAATCCCCCTCAAAGATTGGGGCAAAGCATTGGACCTGGCTTGGTCACGCCAAGGAATCAAGACGGCGCTAGTACCGTAAGGGGTCTACGCGCTGCTCCCCAACGCCTGGAGGGGAGCCGCTTATACCCGGACCCCGTTCGCGCGCAGATTCTCGATACCCCGTGTTTGCCTGATGGGCGCTTGATTGCAGGCGGCTCCCGCGAACGGCTCCTGAGCCCCTACGGCACCGCGTTGTCTCCGACCGACGCAACGCGCTAAGGTGAAACCACGCCATAGGGACATTTGCGGGAGCCGCCTGCTCGACAACCCCTCAGCAACACGACAGTTGTTTGCGCGATCAGCTCACAGGTTGCAAGCGACGGTCAAAAGCGGCTCCCCTCCAGGCCGTGGGGATGCCGGAGCTCGTCCTTACCGCACAATAATCTATCTTGCGACTGCCGTAGGTCGTGTTAAACATTTCTCTCCCTTGAACCAGCTCGGGTGGTGAAATGGCAGACACGTACGTTTGAGGGGCGTATGCCGTAAGGCGTGGGGGTTCAAGTCCCCCCCCGAGCACCATTGATCGCCTCTTAACTTGAGGCACATCGTAGCCTAACCCACCGCATGTCGATTTCTAATCGCCGCGTCACCGTCCCGCTAACAAATCGATCTTACGATGTCGTGATCGGTCCCGGAATCCTCGAACAGGCGGGGTCGTTAATACGAGATGCTGGTCTCAATCGTCCAATTGCGGTGGTCACGGACGAGCGGGTAGAAGAACTTTACGGGCAAAAACTAATCGCTTCTTTTGCCGCAGCCGGCTTTTCCAGCAGCCTTCACGTCGTTTCTGGCGGTGAACCGGCTAAATCTTTTGCCACGGCGGAAGAGGTCAGTGAAAGCCTGGCCCAAGCAGGGGTTGATCGATCGAGTCTGGTCGTTGCGCTCGGCGGCGGAGTGATTGGAGATTTAGCAGGTTTTGTAGCGTCGATTTTCGCCCGCGGTATCCCTTACGTGCAAATCCCTACCACGGTGATGGCCCAAGTCGATAGTTCCGTGGGAGGTAAAACGGCCATTAATCTAGGTGCAGGCAAGAATCTGGTAGGATCTTTCCATCAACCGGCGTTAGTGATTATTGATACGGAAACATTGACCACTCTCGGCCCTAGGGAGAGGAACGAGGGACTCGCTGAAGTCATAAAATATGGCGTCATTGCCGACCGGTCGCTCCTTGACGCAATGGAGGACGTGTCCCAACAGAGCCTAACGGAGATCGTTGAGCGATGCGTGCGAATCAAGGCGAGCATCGTCGCTGAGGATGAGAAAGAGGAGTCAGGAAAACGCGCACTGTTGAATTTTGGACATACCATTGGCCATGGGATCGAATCGGCTGCCGGGTATGGCAAGCTGCTCCACGGGGAAGCAATCAGCCTGGGAATGCGCGCCGCCGGGTGGTTATCAACCAAGTTTGCAGGTCTCCAAATCGGCGATTACCACCGGCTGATTCGTCTATTAAGGCAACTCTCTCTGCCGGTGGTTCTGCAGGATGAAATTCCGACCGCCGCGATCATGGAGAGAGTCTTTGCCGACAAGAAGTTCCACCGCGGGGAGATTCGGTTTGTACTGACCTCTGAGTTTGGTTCGGCTTTTGTTTCCGAAAAAATCACACGCACAGATCTTGAATCCGCGGTCGAATCGTTGCGAGAATCCATAGCGTGACCCGAAACGAAGCTTTCATTGCGCTGAATATGATGGCGCACGTGGGACCGGTGCGGGTCCGAAAGCTTCTCGAGGTCTTTGGCGAACCCCAACGTGTCCTGGAGGCCAAAGCGGCGGAACTCGACCGAGTCGAAGGGTTACCGCGGAACACGGTCGACGCGCTACTGAATTGGGAGAACGAGCTAGACTTGCCAGCCGAGCTCGAACGGATCCGACAATTTGGCGCAACCGTCATCACGCAAGATGATTCGATTTATTCGCCATCGCTCCGGCAGATTTACGATCCTCCGTTGGTTTTGTATGTCTGGGGTAAACTCGAAGAACGGGATCACAACGCGCTGGGTGTAGTCGGGTCCCGGCGAACCACCCACTACGGGCTGGAGTGCGCCAAACGGCTGTCATATCAGATCGCTTATTCGGGAATCACCGTCGTGAGCGGCCTCGCCCGCGGGATCGATACTACCGCTCACCAGGGAGCATTAGCCGCCAAGGGGCGGACGATCGCCGTCCTAGGCACCGGACTGAATCATCTCTATCCCGCAGAAAATCGGGCATTAGCAGAAAAAATTGCGCAGTCCGGGGCGGTCATCAGCGAATTCCCTATGGATACCACGCCAGATCGGCAGACTTTTCCAATGAGAAACCGGATCATCAGCGGTTGGGGGTTCGGCCTTTTGGTCGTAGAGGCCGGCGCCAATAGCGGTGCATTGATCAGCGCTTCGCAGGCGACGGATCAAGGGCGGAACCTCTATGCGGTACCCGGCCCTATCGACCGGCCGACTTCTCTCGGCACAAACCGTTTGATCCAGCAAGGCGCCAAACTGGTGATCAGCGTCGATGATATTCTGGAGGACATGCAAAACCTTTTCCCGGGCAAACCCATCCTCACGGCGAGCAAACCTCCGGATCTGGAGGGAGATCTCCTCAGGATTTACGAAGCGATCGAAACCTCTGAGACTTCGATTGACCGGATTATA
>JAFAHI010000766.1 GCA_019237325.1 Verrucomicrobiota bacterium
CCGGTCTCCTGCAACCCTAGGCTGGCCAGATATTCGGCGGCTTCTGCTGCGTCCAAGTCCACTAGTTCGCTTTCAATCTGGGCACTGATAACAACGGCTTCCGTATTGAGGTGGGTTTGGACGTACTGGTTGACTTGAGCCACATAGCCGGACGGCGCGGCTTTTTCCGACAGCATCGCGGCCAAATCGGCTTCCGCCACGTTACAGGCGAAAATCGTCGGCTTGGCAGTTAACAAGAAAAAGGAACGCAATAGATCGTTCTCTTCCTGGGACAGAGAGACGGCCGAAGCGGGCGACCCGTTGTTGAGACTCGGCAGCAGCTTGTCGATTAGAGCCGCTTCAGCCTTGGCTTGTTTATCTCCAGCCCTAACCTGTTTCTGCAAGCGTTCGGCCCGCTTCTGCAGCGTGCTCAGATCGGCCAGGATCAATTCGGTGTTGATGACTTCGATGTCGCGAAGTGGATCAACCGTGCCGCTGACATGATGAATTTCGCTGCTTTCGAAGCAGCGAACCACCTGAACAATTGCGTCAACCTCACGGATATGGCTGAGAAATTGATTACCGAGGCCTTCACCCTGGCTCGCGCCTTTTACCAGACCGGCGATGTCCACAAATTCGACCACGGCAGGTATGGTTTTCTGCGACTTGGAAAGAGTCGTCAGTGCGGCCAACCGGTCGTCCGGAACGGTCACGACGCCCTGAGTCGGTTCAATGGTGCAAAATGGATAGTTGGCTGCTTCCGCCTTTCGGGTCCGAGTTACGGCGTTAAATAAAGTCGATTTTCCGACGTTTGGCAGCCCAACAATACCGGCGCTTAACATAAGGCCGGGAAACTTATCGATGTGCGACAAATCAGCACGCGAAATCTTGACTTTCTACCGGGTCGCCCTACGATCCTCCCGCGAGGTCACTTTTCATCCCTTCCACCGTCGGCAACCCTACGTCGCTATGTCTTCATCCTCAAATCCGAACAGCAGTACTGGCCTGGCGTCGAACGTCGGGGCTGGCCTCTGTGCGCTTATTCCGCTGATCGGCGGGCTTATTTTCTACTTTATCGAAAAGAAAGACCGGTTGGTCCGGCACTGGGCTGTGGAATCGATCTTCTTCGGAGGTGCTATCATCGTCATCTCGATCGTGGTAGCGGTGATCGCTGGAATCCTTGAGATAGCCCACATCGGGTTTCTGGCCTTTCTTCTGTACCTGGCTTGGAAGATTTTCTATTTAGTCCTTTGGATCTTGGGGCTCATCAACGGTTTTCAGGGTAAGCATTGGGAGTACCCGATCATTTCGGAACAGTGTAAGAGGCTTTTCCCTAAATTGGTTCCTTAAAAAGAGACAGCCGAACAGGAAACAAACGTTGCGGTTCGCCGGCGACCTGCCTTTGATCACAAAAGAACGCCTTACAAAGTAAATTTCTGACTCTATCCTAATATGTCTTCTTCCCCTTCATCAAACCCGAATAGCGATACCGGTCTTGCGTCTCATATTGCCTCAGGGCTAGCCGCTTTGGTTCCTCCTTTTACCGGAATTATTTTCTATTTTATCGAAAAGAAGGACTCGCTGGCGCGGCACTGGGCTGTGCAGAGCATCTTTTTCGGTTGTGCCTGGATTGCCCTCTGGATCGCTTATTGGATTTTAGGTGTGGTCTTCTTCCATATTCCGGTTATCAACGCGCTCTATTTTCTGCTTGCCTGGGTTTTAGAACTCGCCGGCTTCATTCTCTGGCTTCTGGGGATCATCAACGCGTTCTCAGCTAAAAAGTGGGAGTACCCGATCATTTCGGAACAGTGCAAGAAGTTCTTTCCGAAACTGGTTCCGTAGAGATAAAAGGCAGGCTCCGATTGGTGCGGATGCGCTCGAGCAAACAGCGTCGCGCCATCGCCAAAGACACGGGAGGGCGCGCGTCCTCGCGCGCCGCGAAGACGTTCCCGACCTTGTGGCGTAATTCAATCTTTGGATCGCGAAAGGTATCGGGCTTCGAGAACAAGCGGATCGCGAGGACGCGATCCCTCCCCGGCATCGGCCCCGCAAACGAGGCTGCTCAGCAACTAACCTTTCACGACCGAATGGACCGCATCCGCGATCGGTGTGACGAAATCGAGCAGTTTCTGGGATAAACCGGGATCGTTACCCAGGTCACCGATTTTGCGCACGATTGCGCTACCAACCACGACGCCGTCCGCCCAAGTGGCAACTTGAGCCGCCTGCCCAGGGCCTGAGATACCAAATCCGACCACGACCGGAAGAGTCGTGTGTTTTCGAATCAGCCCAAGACGTTCAGGGATCGAAGCGGCCAGCTCATCTCGCTCACCGGTCACGCCTTCTCTAGAGACATAGTAAACGAAACCGCTGGCGCGCCCAGTGATGGAATGGATCCGTTCTTCCTGTGTTGTGGGGGCGATCAGCCGAATTCGATGGATCCGGTGCGCTTCGGTAGAGTCTAACGCTTCTTCCGGTGGCAGGTCCAACAACAGGAGACCATCAACGCCGGCCGCCAGCGCGTCTTCTTCAAACTGTGCGAACCCATATTGGAAGATTGGGTTAAGATAGCTGTATAAAACAATGGGCAAGCTGATCTTGCTCCGGATTAACGAAATCGTGTAGAGCAGCTTGGGGAGAGAGGCTCCGGCTTGGAGAGCTCGTTGTGCCGCAAGTTGGTTGGCGATTCCGTCGGCCAGCGGGTCCGAGAAAGGAACACCGATTTCCAGGATGTCGGTACCGGCTCGTTCAAGAGTAGCTGCGATCTCAACCGTCTTTTCGAGACTGGGATCACCGCCCGTGATGTATACGATGAAGGCGCTTCGATTTTCTCGTTTGAGAGCGGCGAATTTCTCGTCAATCCGATTGGTCATTTGAGTACAGAATAGCAAGTAGCAGATCGCAGATAGCAAATCCAGGGCAGGAGCGCACGTTTGAGAAAGGGCTTCGTGCGGGATCTAGCCAAAAGTAATCAGTAAATCAGTAATCAGGGCTCCTGATTTTCGATGTTCCTTTTCTCATAATCTGATTACTGACACACTGATTACGGATTACTTTGAACGAAACCCTGCTGCCCCAAACACCCGACACGTCCCTTAAGTCGCTTCCTCCTTTCTCGGCCGCTCTCTTGGCCGGGGGGCGTTCCCGGCGAATGGGACACGACAAAAGGCTTCTGCTTGTCGATTCGCAAGGAGAACCAGTGCCGCTGTGGAAACGGCAATTGGACATCCTGCGAAAGCTTAGGCCGGTCGAGTTGCTGGTCTCAGGATTGTCCGATCTCGAATATCCGCCGGATGCAAGAGTGGTGCCGGATAAGGTTGAAAATGGAGGCCCGCTTGCGGGTATTCTGAGTTGTCTGACGGTAGCTCAATCGAAGTTGTTGCTGGTTTTGGCGGTCGACTTGCCCAATATGAGTTCAACGTACTTGAGCTCATTGGTCCAGCGGTCGGCCCCCGGATGTGGTGTCGTGCCGGCCATCGAGCAAGACCTAGAACCGGTGGCTGCAGTATATCCGGTGGAAGCTGCTGCGGTTGCCCTTACCCATTTGCAGCAAGGCCAACGCAGTCTGCAAACCTTCGCTCGCCAGCTCGAACAGAGTGGTCTCGTCAGTATCCAAAAGGTTGCCCCGGATGACGTGGCGTTATTTCGGAACTGGAATTCACCGGAAGACCTCGCTAACTCGCCTTAGGCTCGTTAGCGAATAGCGAATAGCCGATAGCCAATATTAAAAGCAGAGACGCGCGGCTGCAGAACCGATTGGCTATTAGCTATCGGCTATCGGCTATTCTAGCGAGCCTAAGGCGAGCTAGTGGGACTAGGACTTGCATTCGCGTCGGCGTCGTCATCGTCACCCTTGTCTGCCACGTCCGGGTTTTCGTCGGTGCGTACGACCTTGCCCGTGTCGGCGATGTGGACCTCGAGATAAGGCTGGCCATTGAGGGTGATGCTGATCTTGTAAATAAGCGCCGGTCCCCAATCGTAAGTCTCGATATTTGCGACTGTTTCCTGCGGATTTTGGAGAACGTTCTTTAAGCTGTCACGAACCGGACCCGGTAGAGAATCGACCGTGATGGGATCCGCCAGCAACGCGGTTGATAGCAAGACAGTCGTAGCGATTACAAACATCCAACGCATGGCCGGAAGCTATTGGCGAAGCAAGCCGACCGCAAGGGGCGTGGCAGAGCGCCATGGCCTAGGGCGACTCGGTGGGAGCAGCATGACTCAGCGCCGAAGTAAGCAGT
>JAFAHI010000049.1 GCA_019237325.1 Verrucomicrobiota bacterium
CTTGCAACTACGTGAAGCGCAACGACGTCGGCGGACCCGGCTCAAAGAAGAACATAAAGCGTTTCTTCAAATAATTCTTACCGAAGACATGCAAGCTGCTTTGCGGAAGTTGAGCGCGTCGCGCGATATCCCGATGCACCTCTGTGCTGCCGAGCTCATTGAAGAAGGGCTCGTTCGACACAGCCTGGAACCGTTGTCAACTTCCGCATCTACGTTGGATAGTGCCAACGGCCCAGAATCTATCCCTCGACCTCAGCCGGATTTTATCGAGCCGAGGCTAGCTGACTAAAGGATTGGGTGGGGATGAGCGCATGCTCATCCGGTGTCACCAGGATATTGCGCTGTGGACGAACGCGGGTGGACGAGACGAGCTCGGCCCAACCGCGTACCGCCTCATGGTCTAATCGGGCGACTACCTGACTGCGCATCGATTTGACGCGTTAGGCGGCAGGGGTTTAGTTGGTTATGCGGGCCACGGAACAAGCCGTTGCGGGCTCGCGCAAACCAGTTTGCTTGATCAAATTCTATGGCTTACGAACTACCTCCGCTACCTTATCCTTTTAACGCGCTAGAGCCGCATATCGATGCCAAAACGATGGAAATCCATCATGATAAGCATCACCAAGCGTATATCACCAACGCGAATAATGCGCTGAAGGACCATCCGGATCTAGCGGTGAAGCCTGTTGACGAGCTTATCGCTAACCTTAGTCAGGTTCCCGAATCGATTCGCACGGTAGTACGGAACAACGCAGGCGGTCACTCCAACCACTCTTTCTTTTGGAAAATCATGGCTCCGAACGCCGGCGGTGCTCCTAAAGGAAAACTAGCTGAGGCCATCACCACGACCTTCGGGAGCGTTGATGCCTTCAAAGAGAAATTCCAAGCGGCCGGCGCCAGTAGGTTCGGTAGCGGTTGGGCATGGTTGGTGGTCAACAAAGAAGGCAAACTCGAGATCACTTCTACCCCGAACCAGGATAGCCCGATTATGGAAGGCCTGAAACCGGTCATCGGTATCGATGTTTGGGAACACTCTTACTATCTTCTCTACCAAAACAAACGACCGGACTACCTTAAAGCCTGGTGGAATGTTGTGAGCTGGGACCAGGCCGAAAAGAACTTCCTGGCCAGATAAGCGATAAAGATTCTGCTTCTTAAGGAGCACTACTTCGGGCCTCAAGCCAGCCCGATCCAACTCACGCAGAAAGCTCCGGCTTACGCCGGAGCTTTCTGTTTTTACTCATGCACCCTTTATAAATGTATTGCGTCCCGGCAGCTGCCGGATAAAGGGTGCACGCTGTGGCATACCTCAACGATCACTATCTTAAACTCAAGGCTGGTTACTTATTCCCAGAAATCGCCCGCCGGGTAAGAGAGTTTGGTCAAGAGAAACCGGGCTTGGCTAAGAATATCATTCGCTGTGGGATCGGGGATGTCACCGAACCACTTCCCGACGCTGCCATCGAGGCGATGCATCGGGCGGTCGACGAACTTGCGCGTAGAGAATCCTTTCGTGGGTACGGTCCGGAGCAAGGATATGACTTTCTTCGGGATGCAATCACCGAGCATGATTACCGATCCCGCGGACTTGAGGTAACTCCAGACGAGATCTTTGTCTCAGACGGTTCTAAATGCGATTGCGGAAATATCCTGGATATCTTTGGACCCCAAAATCGCATTGCGGTCATGGATCCGGTTTACCCGGTCTACGTCGACACCAATGTTATGGCCGGTCACACGGGAGAAGCTGACTCCAGCGGCGCTTATTCCGGCCTCGTCTATTTGCCTTGCAACGAAACAAACGGCTTTGTTCCAGCGCTGCCGAAAGAAAAAGCCGACCTCATTTATCTTTGTTATCCGAACAATCCTACGGGAGCAACGGCTACCCGCAGCCAGCTGGAGAGTTGGGTTGAATACGCGCTAGCTTCCGAAGCCATTATCCTCTTCGATGCGGCTTATGAAGCGTACATCACGGATGGCAACGTCCCCCATTCTATCTACGAAATTCCGGGAGCCAGAAAATGCGCGATCGAGTTTCGCAGTTTCTCTAAGAACGGCGGGTTTACTGGTGTGCGCTGCGGGTTCACGATCTTGCCAAAGGAATTGAATGCCGCCACTAAATCCGGAGAGAGCAAACCGCTCCATCCGCTCTGGCATCGTCGGTTTAGCACCAAGTTCAACAGTGTTAGCTATCCGGTCCAGCGCGGTGCAGAATCCCTCTACTCGAAGGCTGGCCAAGAACAGGTTCGATCCCTGATTGATCACTACCTAGGAAACGCGCGTATTCTGGCCGCCGCCCTTCAAAAGACCGGTTTGAGCGTCTACGGTGGTATCAATGCGCCATACATCTGGGTCAAAGCTCCGGCCGGGTACGGGAGTTGGGCGGTGTTTGATAAGATTTTAAATGATATCCAGGTGGTGATCACCCCAGGCGCAGGATTCGGCGCCCAAGGGGAAGGTTTCTTCAGAGTCTCAGCGTTTAATTCCCGCGAGAACGCAGAAGCCGTCGCCGATCGGTTCCAGAAAGTGAAATGGTAGGCGGAACTCGCCTAAGGCGAGTTCCGCCATCCTTTGCCTATTGTCCATATCTGGCTAGCTTTGAAAAACAGATTTCCGGATTTCCTAAATAACGATGTTCCCATCCGTAATTAGCCCACCGCTTGATAGCATCGACAAGAAGACCCAGTACGCAGAGATCAACCAAGCGTTGCAAGCCGTATTGACCGGTGAAAGCGACCGCATCGCTAATCTCGCCAATGCTGCTGCTTTGCTGTTTTGGAGCCTGCTTGCTGTTAACTGGGCTGGGTTTTATTTACTTAAAGAGCAAGGACTTGTGCTTGGACCCTTCCAGGGAAAGATCGCCTGCGTCCGGATCAAGTTAGGGCAAGGCGTCTGCGGAACCGCCGCTGAACAGCGCCAGACGTTAGTGGTTCCAAACGTCCATGAATTTTCCGGTCACATCGCATGCGATAGCGCATCAAACTCCGAGATCGTCGTCCCCATAATCAAAAACGACGCGTTAATCGGCGTCCTGGATATCGACAGCCCCGAGTTCGCCCGTTTCGACGACAACGACAAAACCGG
>JAFAHI010000142.1 GCA_019237325.1 Verrucomicrobiota bacterium
GGCGACAGACAAATCAAATGGCTGAGGCGACGGCATGAACGACGTCTTATACAAATCGACGGTTCTGGTGCTGAATCGGAACTGGCAGGCCATCGATGTCAAAACACCTGCACAGGCATTTTGCATGATGGCGAATGGAAACGCCACTGCCTTGGATATCGAAGGCACCGGCGATATGCGACCCGTTCGCTGGAGGGAGTGGCTGGAACTGGAGACTCGGGAACAAGACAACGCCGTCCGTACGGTGCGCGGGTTGGTCCGGGTCCCAACGGTTTTAGTCTTGGCTCGTTACAATAAAGTGCCCAAACGCCGGCCAAAGCTTTCTGCCCGAGGGATTTGGGAGCGAGACGGTGGAAAGTGCCAGTACACCGGTAAAAAGCTTGGACCGCACGAGGGCAATATCGATCACGTTGTACCCCGGTCGCGAGGTGGAACGACGACGTGGGAGAATTGCGTACTAGCGGATAAAAAGGTCAACAGCTTGAAAGGGAACCATCTGCCGGAAGAAGTCGGCCTAAAGCTCGCTAAGAGGCCGCAATCGCCTCGGGAACTGCCAGTCACGTACTTTATACGGAACGCGCACAATGTGAGGGACTGGGACCATTTCCTGACGCCGATGGATTAAGCCCGAAAAAGCCGATCTTGAGATCCGCAGATTTCACAGATTACGCAGATTCGGATTTGAGGCGGGTCCCGCTAAAGAGCTAAGAAGTCGCGTCTACGGCGCGACATCAGGGAGTGAGACCCCTCGCCAACGCCCCAGTGGCCAACGCTGAAATCAACAAACGTCATCCCGACTTACCGCTTCTTTAGCCCCAGCATGCGACCGGCCTGAAGCCCGAAATCTGCGTAATCTGTGCAATCTGTGGATTTTTAATCTTCGGGATGTGGGCCGGTGCCAGGACACTACCCTAGCGCCGGCGGACGGTTCTCACTTTGCCGCTGCTCCCGCCTCCGCAGAAGAATTGGTTTCCACCGTCTGACTCGAGGCCCGACACACCGACTCCGGGGGGCATCTCGATCACCTCCAGGACCTCACCCGTTGGTGGATCGATTCGGCGCAAATCGCTCCCATCATCGTCCCAGGTAGCATGCCAGAGCTGCCCCTCGATCCAGCTGACCCCGGTAACGAAACGGGTGGTCTCGATGGTACG
Source organism: Verrucomicrobiota bacterium (assembly GCA_019237325.1). Taxonomy (GTDB): domain Bacteria; phylum Verrucomicrobiota; class Verrucomicrobiia; order Chthoniobacterales; family JAFAMB01; genus JAFAVN01. The sequence goes on from JAFAHI010000142.1 coordinate 1,155, forward strand.
AAGCACTGCCCCGGTTTGGGGATCGACTTGATAGATCTTCCGGTCTTCGTACTGCGCTACCCAGAGACTCCCTTCTGCCCACGCCATACCGGAGCAGCCAGTGGCAGGCGCCGGGATCGTCGCTACCACTTGACCGGTTTTCGGATCGATCTTCCGGATGCGATCGTCGCCGATCTGATACAGGTACTGGCCGTCGAACGCGGTACCTGCGTGTGCGCCGACATCAATCGAGCGCGTAGTTTTCCCACTCGCTGGGTCGAGAGCTTTCAAATTATCGCCGGTAGCAATCCAGACTTGTTTGCCATCATAGGTGACCCCGTGCACGCGATCCACACCCGGAAAGGGTCCATACTCACGAACAATCTCTGCCGCTGATCGTTTCATGGTTCTAATCTATTCAAACTGGCAGCGGGCCGGGAGTAACAAGGTGGTCGTGAATCCCGGTATCGGAAGAGTCATCCAACGGCGCGCTCGGCCATGACCAAATGATTGGACTTTGCCGGTTGACGCTAGAGAATCGAGTGCTCGCTGAACGGTGCGCTGGCTGGCTCCAAGCGCCAAGGCCAGTGCTGAGCTCGACCAGGATTCGCCGTCGGCGAGGAAGGCAAGGACCGGCGCGTGCTGATCTTCTAGTGGGCGGGCCAGAACGACGACCTCAGATGCCCGGCGCGGCACCAGGGCAAATCCACGCATCGTCGCGCTAATGCTGGCCAGCGTTCGTAGCATTTTGCGAAGGCGCCCGACTTCGACTCGTAACCGTGCGCGATGCGATTCGTCAGCGCGCCTCCCGCCGAATGCCCGTGCAACCAGCGTGGCCCTCGACACGTCTCCTGGCCAGGCTTCACCGAGCGCCCGCGCGATCGCGAATAACACCGGGCGTCTGGTCAGCGAGACGACGGTGCCCGCCTCGCGCACATTATGGCGGCACCCGTCTATCACTAGGGCCTTAGACGTAAACAACGCTCCAACATCCTCAAGAAAGAGAAGTCGTTCCTCGCCGCGAGCAATCAAGCGCGCTGCTGGTGTTTCCAGCACATGCGATGTACTTTCGACCTCGGCCATCAGCGCCGGAATAGCTGACAGGCGGGCGGCGCGGCGGGCTCGCTTGAGTGCGGCCCGCGCCGTCTTTGTCTGCAGGCGTCGAATCGCACTTCCCGCGATGACCAACTCGTAAGCGGCCCTGAAGGCAGGTGGAAAGTGCGCAGGATCCAGTTCGGCAAGCTGCCGTTCGGCATCGTCAAGGCGCCCAATCAGAAGCAGGTGCCGAATCTCCAGATACCGTGCATAGGCGGCGTTTATCTTGTCACTGTTTTCTTCGAGTGTCGTGCGCGCGGCGCCGAGCGCTTTGGACGGCCAGCCGAGGTCCCGAGAAACGAGCGCGATCTCGGCCTCGGCAACGACGCACCTTGCTCGGGCTACGACGTCTTTCGGACCAAAAGCGCGGGCCGCCCGTTTCAGGAGCGCTTTTCCTCTAACCAAATCACCGAGCTGAGCCATCGCGATCCCCCGAAGCACGAGCGCCGGCGCTTCATTACGCAAGGCGACCCAATTCAGCGCTGTCAGAGGATCGCCTGCGGCTAGGGCGTCCGAGGCCATTCTGATCAGCGAATGAACAGTGCGTTGTTCGGTGACGCCTGGAACTGCATGAGGGGCACTTTCCGGTTGCCGGCGATGCTGGTCCCGCGGCCGCGGGATCGCTTTCGTCGACTCCGTCCGAATCCCGCCAAACTTGTCACTCCCAGCGTTCAATGGCCGATACTAATCTATTCCTCGATCACTAACCACTAACTAACAGACATGACGTTATGACCAAGTCAGACCTAAATAAGCATAAAGTTGTTCCGCCAAACGAATGGCTCGAAGCGCGGAAGAAGCTTCTGATTCAAGAGAAAGAGTTTACCTATCTCCGCGATAAATTAAGCCGGCAACGCAGAGAGTTACCCTGGGTCAAAGTAGACAAGGAATATGTCTTTGAAGGGCCAAACGGTAAGGAGACGTTGGCCGATCTTTTTGAAGGAAAAAGTCAGCTGGTAATCTATCACTTCATGTTTGCGCCGGACTGGGAGGAAGGCTGCCCTTCCTGTTCTTTTTGGGCTGACAATTTCGATGGGATAGTAATCCACCTGAAGCATCGAGACGTTACCTTCGCTGCGATCTCACGGGCTCCAATTAAAAAGCTGAGCGCATTCAAGAAACGGATGGGCTGGGGTTTTAAATGGGTCTCATCCGGAAACAATGATTTCAACTATGACTATCATGTCTCATTCCCGGCTGGAGTGCCTAAGCAAAAGCTAGAGTACAACTATCGCAAACTGGAAATCGATAGCCCGGATCTGCCTGGAGTGAGCGTCTTCTATAAGGACGGACAAGGCAACGTCTACCATACCTATTCGGTCTATTCGCGTGGGATCGACATCTACAACACCGCGTACAACTACCTCGATTTAGTGCCCAAGGGACGGGATGAAGACGACTTCGAGTTCAGCATGGACTGGCTTCGCTACCACGACAGGTACGACCAATAGAACCAGTCACAACAAGAGGAGAATAAGATGTCTAAACACAATACTGGAACACGTGAAGAGTGGTTGGCAGCCCGTCTCGAGCTTCTCAAAGCGGAGAAGGAACTGACAAGACAGAGTGATGAGTTGGCCCGGCGCCGCCAGGAGCTGCCATGGGTCAGAGTCGACAAGGAGTACCGATTTGATACCGATGAAGGGAACGCCACGATGGCTGACCTGTTCAGAGGTCGCTCGCAGCTTCTGGTCTATCACTACATGTTCGGACCCGATTATGCGGCCGGGTGCGCGACTTGTTCTACGATCGCGGACGGCTTCAACGGCTTCGGCGTCCACCTGGCTAACCATGATGTTACGCTCTCGGCGGTGTCGCGGGCGCCGCTTGCAAAAATACAGGCTTACAAGCGGCGGATGGAGTGGACATTTCCTTGGGCGTCCTCGTTTGGGAACGACTTCAATTTCGACTTCAACGTTTCGTTCTCCGAGCAGGAGCAACGAGAGGGGAGTATCGAATACAACTATGCGCGCGGAGGCCATGCGATGGACGAGACGACCCAGTTTCCGGATATCGTCATACAGAACGCGGCCATGTGCGAAACCGACGGGCTCACCTACGTCCGTGACAGGCCAGGTATGAGCGCATTCGCCCTCGAGGACGGCGTCATCTACCACACGTACTCCACTTACGCACGCGGCCTGGATGGCCTCTGGGGCATGTACCAATGGCTCGACCGCGCCCCGAAGGGTCGCAACGAGGCGAAACTTTACGAGACGGGGGGAATGTGGTGGCGCCGTCACGATGAGTATACCAACCGGGACTAGGCGAATGCGCGAATGGGCGAATGCGCGAATGGGCGAATGCGCGAATGGGCGAATGGGCGAATGGGCGAAACGGCGAAACGGCGAAACGGCGAAACGGCGAACGGGCCGGAAAAATGCCGGATCCTCCTGAATCCTGGATTCTGGCTCATGGCTTCTCACTCGACCTCCCGCAACTCCTTGAACTCCTTCCTGACCTCGGGACACATGGCTTCTGAGCGAGTCTCCGAACGGGCCTTTTTCTGCATCTCGGCGCTGCTCTTTGCCGTTAGTGTTGTGGTGACAATTGTCTGGTGCGGCTCTATGTCGGCGATGGGCGAGATGCCGATGCCCGGCGGCTGGACGATGTCGATGGCGTGGATGCGGATGCCCGGGCAGACCTGGGTTGGAGCCGGAGCGTCGTTCCTCGGAATGTGGGTCGTGATGATGGTGGCAATGATGCTGCCATGTTCAGTCCCGACGCTCTGGCGCTACCGTCAGGCTCTTGCCGGGAAGGGCGAGACGCGTGCGGAATGGCTGACTGCACTCGTGGGTGGCGGGTACTTCTTCGTGTGGACGGTAGTCGGGGTAATTATTTTTTCCGTAGGAGTCGCGCTGGCCGAGCTTGAGATGCAGCTGCCGGCGTTGTCGCGTGCGGTTCCGGCAGCGGTTGGGGTGGTCGTCCTGCTCGCCGGCGCGTTTCAGTTCACTCCGTGGAAAACACGCCATCTAACCTGCTGCCGGGATACGCCGGAGCGCCGCTGTAAGTTGCGAGCCGTCGGCGGCGCCGCTTGGCGACAGGGACTTCTCCTCGGCCTTCACTGTTGTTACTGCTGCGCCGGCTTGATGACGATATTACTCGTCCTCGGGGTCATGGACCTGCGAGTGATGGCTGTGGTGACTGTCGCCATCACCGCCGAACGCCTCGCACCTGCCGGCGAAATTGTCGCCCGGGTCATCGGAGTGGCGGTCATCGGGATAGGGTTCTTCCTGGTCGCTCGAGCGGCTGGGCTCTGTTGACCATCCCGTAACTTCGCTGCGACACTTCAGTGTGACCTTGGGAATCGTCCCGGAGACAACAGAAAGTCCACAATACGGAAAGATCACAAAGGACACAAAGACCGAAAACCCAGATCGCTGGCTTCAGTCTTTGTGTTCTTTGTGGCCTTTACGTACTGTAAAATCCGCTCTGTCCCACTGCGTTCGATAGTTGCAGAACTGCCCCGCTCGGGACAAATTCGCAATCCCAATGGAAGTGATTTCCACCGCCTACGAACCCGGGACCGTTGAGCCGAAATGGTACCGCAACTGGATCCGCGACAAGGACTTCCACGCCAAGGTCCGGTCACCGAAGCCGGGTTATGCCATTGTGATTCCTCCGCCGAACGTGACCGGGGTCCTGACGATGGGGCACGTGTTGAACAACACGATCCAAGATGTGCTTGCTCGCCGAGCGCGGATGCTGGGTAACGAAGTGCTTTGGTTGCCTGGCACCGATCACGCCGGGATTGCGACCCAAACGGTGGTGGAACGGCAGCTGCGCAAGGAAGGGAAGACTCGCTTTGATGTTGGCCGGGAAGAATTGATTAAGCGCGTGTGGGAATGGAAAGAACGGCACGGCGGCATCATTATCGAGCAGCTTAAGAAGCTTGGCTGTTCCTGCGACTGGGCCAGGGAACGATTCACCATGGACCCGGAGTACACGCGCGAAGTGCGGGCGACCTTCGTCGATCTCTACAATAAGGGGCGAATTTATCGCGGGAAACGAATGGTCAATTGGGACCCGAGTTCGTTGACCGCTTTATCCGACGAAGAGGTGGAGCCGACTCCGGTCAAAGGGTTCCTGTATGTGATGCGGTATGAAATTGTCGAGTTACCGGGCAAATTCCTTGAAATCGCGACCACCCGTCCTGAGACCTTGATGGGAGACACCGGCGTTGCGGTTAATCCGCGGGATAATCGGTATGCGCATCTCATTGGGAAACATTGCTGGCGCCCGTTCCCTCGAGCCGAAATCCCGATCGTCGGAGACGAAGCCATCGATATTGAATTCGGCACGGGGGTTTTGAAAGTCACCCCGGCGCACGACAAAGTCGACTTTGAGATCGGTCAACGGCACGGGCTTGAGATAGTCGATGTGCTCAATCCTGACGGCAGCTTGAATGAGCTGGCCGGAGCAGACTTTGTTGGTGTGGACCGGTTTGAGGCCCGGAAGTTAGCCGTCGAGAAACTTCGAGATCTCGGGTCGCTGGTCCGAGAGGAACCGTATGACCACACTGTCGGTTATAGCGAGCGGGCTAAGGTTCCGATTGAGCCCAGACTCAGCGAGCAGTGGTTTCTTCGTTACCCCCAGGTCGAACGAACCCTGGAAGCGGTGAGGTCAGGCGAGATCCGCTTGCGCCCGCAACGTTGGGTCAAGAACCTTGAACACTGGATCGAGAATATTCAGGATTGGTGTATCAGCCGCCAGGTTTGGTGGGGCCACAGAATTCCCGTTTGGTATCATCGGAGCGAACCAGGCCGGCTTCACGTGGCAACTGAGCCGCCTCCGGATCCAGAGAATTGGGAGCAAGATCCGGATGTGCTGGATACCTGGTTTTCATCGTGGCTCTGGCCGTTTGCCACCATGACGCCAAGCATGAGAAAACGGTTTTACCCTACCAACGATCTCGTGACCGGCCCTGACATCATCTTTCTTTGGGTGGCCCGGATGATCATGGCGGGTTTTGAATTCCAAGGCCAGCGACCCTTCGCGGATGTGTTCTTCACCGGGATCATTCGGGATTCGCAGGGCCGCAAAATGTCCAAGAGCCTCGGGAATTCACCCGATCCTTTGGACTTAATCGCCAAATACGGGGCTGACGGGCTTCGGTTCGGCCTTCTGCGGATTGCGCCGCATGGCCAAGATATCCGATTCGACGAGAAGCAAATCGAGGAGGGACGAAACTTTGCGAACAAGCTCTGGAATGCGTTTCGCTTTCGCCAACTCCAGGGAGCGAGCGCCGATGAGCAACCGGATGTGTCGAGTCTCTCGCCTTATTCGGTCAAAATTCTTTCTCAGCTAAACCAGGCGGTAGATCGGATCGAACGAGGATACACCGAGTACCTTTTCACGGATATTGTCCAGACCCTATACGACTTCTTTTGGAGCGACTTTTGCGATTGGTACCTGGAGGCGGCGAAAACGGAATTGCAAAACGAGCAAGAGCGCGCGGCGACTCTTTGGGTTATGGATCGGGTGCTCTCGACCGTCATTCGATTGCTGCATCCCTTTATGCCGCATCTGACAGAGGAGCTTTGGCAGCGCATGGGTTACGGCTCCGGCAGTATTCAATTTGCTTCGGTGTCAGATCTACGGGTTGATCTGCCTCCGGTTGACGACGCGGTCCGATTTGCGACGGCGGTTTACGAAGCAACCTCGATTACTAGAAATCTGCGGGCAGAATACCGGATTGCGTCGAATAAAAAGATCCGGACCGTTTTGAAACCCGAACTGAGTGGTGATTTCACAGTATTTGGCCGCCTTTGCGGAGCAGAACCTCTTGAATTAGTGCCGGACTATCAAGCAGCTCGCGGTGAACCGGTTGCCATCACCCCGATCGGGCAAGTGTTCCTACCTTTGGAAGGTTCTGTGGATCTGGAAGCGGAAAAGCAACGTCTGACGCGCGAAATCGCCAAGTTAGAGGAAGAACTTGAAACCGTGCGTAAGAAGCTGGCCAACGAGAACTTCGTGAATCGGGCCCCAGGCGCGGTTGTGGAAGAGCACCGCAAACGAGAGACCGACTTTCTAGGTCGATTAGAACAACTCCGCGAGCGGCTAGGCTCAATGGCCGAATGAACGTAAGACAAGACTTTCAACCGCAGATAGACGCAGATTTTAGAGAGGTAATGAAAAGTTTCGTTTGCTACAGTTGTTTTAGGGAATTCAATCTGCGTAAATCTGTGTCCATCTGCGGTTGAGTTTCCGCCTGACTGATGGCTCAACATCTCGAAAAAATCTTGGCTCATGCCGAGCGACAACTTGTTTCCGAAGGCAAGG
>JAFAHI010000120.1 GCA_019237325.1 Verrucomicrobiota bacterium
ACCAGACCAAATCGCTCACCGAAATAAACAAGGAATTGTCCAATCCGATCTCGACGCTCTGGTCGGTCACCTTTCAGGAAAACACTTACTGGCTGACCATGCCGTCCGGGTTCAAAAATCGCAACCAGGTCAACTTGCAGTTTCAGCCAGTCTTGCCTGTTTCGCTCACGGAGAATTGGAATTTGATCAACCGGCCGGTATTCCAAGTCCTGAACTCGACTCCGTACGTCAACGAGAGCGGCCACCTGCACCGTGTCACCGGCTTCGGCGACACTATCTTCGTAACCATGTTATCCCCGAGTGATAAGCTGGTGGGCAATTGGCTATTGGGAGCGGGACCCACCTTTATCTTCCCGACGGCAAGCAATTCGCGACTCGGGCAGAACAAGTGGCAGTTGGGGCCGGGCGGGGTTGTGGGTTATCTGGGAGAAAAGTATATCGTGGGGTTATTTCCGCAGCAATGGTGGTCAGTTGGCAGGCCGGGGTCAAACACAATCAGCCAGCTAAATCTGCAGTACTTCTTCACCTATTTCCCCAGCAAAGGCTACGGTATCGGGTTTTCACCGAACATGCTCGTCAACTGGTACGCGCCCAAAGGTCCAAATATGTTGACCTTCCCGATCGGACTCGCCGTGTCGAAGGTGGAACGGCTCGGGATTTTGCCGGTGCGTTTCGCATTACAGGGACAGTACATGCCGGTGCATCCTGACGCATTCGGACAGAAGTGGAACATCCAAGTGATCGTCGCGCCCGTGATTCCGAAGCTGATTAAGGGTGACTTGTTGCAATGAATTCTGGTGGTGCCGGATAACATTTACTCTGACCCAGTCTGGAGTAAACCCCTAAAGTTGAGGTGATGTGGCTTATGAGTCCAATTTTCAAGTTGCCCGCAATTGTGCTCACGTGCTTGATGATCTTGTTTTTTGCTACGACGCCAGCACGAGCGCAGCACGGCGATTATTTATTGGGAACATTAGCTTTTGACAGCGCTTCGCAACCGCCCCAGGGCCTCTACTATCAAAACCTGTGGTCCTACTACCACGCCTCCGGCAGCGATTTTTCCGCGATCGGAGCACTCAAGTGTGGTCCACTGGATCGAGTCTGTCTAGGTCTCAATGTTGGTGGAAGCGGCAGTCTGGACTTATTTGCTGATCAGAATATCATCGGTTGGACTTCGCCGTTCAAAATCCTGCGTGCCAGTTATGGTTTGCTGGTCGATATTCCGTTCGTGTATGCCGATGGGAGCGGGGCGGCTAGCCTCCAGCCCATCCTGTCTTTTCCGCGCCGAACTGTAAGTGGATCAACCTTACCGAGTTCCGGAGCGTCGACCAAGGGCAGCATAAGCACCATCTATCTGCAACCGCTAGAGCTTGGTTGGCACTTCCCACATCTCGATGCTCAGATCTCCTCTGGGGTCTTCATGCCCTCAGGAGGATATAATCCGCAAGCCAAGCTGAACACCGGCCCGGGCAATGCGGCCGGAATGTTTGGTTTGGGTGTGACCCCTTACCCAGATGTCGAACGGACCTGGTCACTTTCGATTTACACTCATTATGTACTTTATGCCTCACAAACTGGACGCCCATACACCCTGGGCGATGTCGTGCCGTTCGAATGGGGCGCCCGGAAGACCTTCAGCCTTAATAACGACTTGATCAAGCAGATAACGCTGGGGCCAGTGGGCTATGCCCAGTGGCAAGTTACCAATGGCCACATATCTCTCAGCCCAACCAGCCAGATCGGCGTCTCTGCCTTGAACACTTTAGAGCAGACCCATTCAGCGATTTATGCGGCCGGCCCTGCGATTAACGTCTTGACCAAGTATGGACTCGTCTCGCTGCGTTATTACGAGGAGTTCGGCGCTCACGCAACGCCATCAGGCAGACAGTTGATGTTTGGTGTTGCTTTTTGACAGTGGACGCCAATGGGCCGTGGATGATCGTTTTGCTCCGTGCCGTCGTTCGCAACAGTAAGGGACGCTGAGCGAAAGATTTGTCAATCTCGCACTTGGCGTGGGTTGACTACGGCGACGGTGAAACCCGCAATGTGCAGTTCGGCGGCCGCCACGTTTTGCAGTTCCCCAGTCGCTTCCAGGACAACTAACTGCGGGCTGACCGGAAGTCGGCCCCAACTTTCACTCAGCGATGCCAAAGTACCCCTCGGCCGATGCTGACTACTGGACCCTTATGCCGGACAATGCCTGGCACAACCGCTTCCGTTTGCGCCTGAGCTTATTCCCCACCACCGTTCAGCTTCCATCCCTTGGACGCAAGTTGCTGCCGCGCGAGAGGTGTCATCTGGCCGGTAATCCAGAGTATGCGGTTTTGCGATCCCTGGAAC
>JAFAHI010000185.1 GCA_019237325.1 Verrucomicrobiota bacterium
TATCCCGCACATCAACGCGGCGTCACCACAGTGCCCGGCCTTTATTTTCTGGGTCTGCCTTGGCAGTACACGTGGGGGTCAGGCCGTTTTTCTGGTATTGCCCGCGACGCGACCTTTCTCGCGGACTATATGGAAGCACGCCGAGGAACTCCGCCGCCGGAACCCAATCGCCTCCTTAATGAGCTTGCCTTAGGCTCGTGATGACCCTGGAGCGCTGCCTCGCTTGCGAGGCCGATTCGGTCGGAGCCCGTGGAGCGCTGCCCCGCTCAAGCAGTCCCCCAATTTCACGGATGCGATACCCGCGATAGATTGTGGCTAATTTCGTTCGCGCCTTCAGCGCTAGTCGCCTTTCTTCAGCCACGTCTACGCCTCGAAGACTCACCTGGACTAAAATGCTCCGGTGCCTCGGGCCTGTGCTCCGCCGGCTCCGACCGAGTCGGCCTCGCAAGCGAGGCAGCGCTCCACAGGTTGTGGCCTGTGACCTTTGCGTGAGATTTTCTGTTCGACTTTCGGCATCGTCCCTAGTCCATTATCATCCTTTTGCGGCCAGTTAATAGAATGTTCTCCCCCCTTGCGATGAGTAATCCGCTTCAAGATTCCCCCGACCAATACGCGCTGCGGATGGTCAACATTGATAAGTACTTTGGTCTGATACGCGCTTTGACCAGCATCAATCTGGACGTCGGTCGCAACGAAATCGTCGGGCTGATCGGAGACAACGGAGCCGGTAAGTCGACCATTGTAAAAATCCTCACTGGGGTTTTTCCGCCGACTAGCGGTGAACTTTATATCGCTGGCCGGAAAGTCGATTTTCGACGCTACAACGTTCAAAGCGCGCATCGGCACGGCATCGAAACCGTTTACCAAGACAAATCGCTGGGCGAAAAACAGGTCCTATGGCGCAACTTCTTTATTGGGCGCCAGATCGTTAACCGGTTCGGTTTCATTGACGTTAAAAAACAGAAAGCCATCGCGAATGACATCATGCTGAACACGATCGGCTTCCGAGGGAAGGGAATCACGGTGGACTCAACCGTGAGCCAGCTTTCCGGTGGAGAACGTCAGGGGATCGCGATCGGGCGGGCGATGTATTTCGAGGCCGATCTCATCATCCTGGATGAACCGACTGTGGCTTTGTCGCTTAAAGAAGTGGCGAAGGTGATCAACTTCGTTCACAAGATTAAAGAGGCGGGTAAGGCCAGCATTTACATCTCTCACAGCCTTCCAGACGTGTATGAGGTCTGTGACCGTTTCGTTGTACTGGATCGAGGTGAGATCGGGGCCAGCATTTCAAAGAAGGAGATCACCTTGAAAGAATTGGATGATTTTCTGCTCGAGTACGCGCACGGCCGGAAAGACAAGGCAAAACAATGAACTCCTTGAAGGCTGCTTATCGATTTCTGGGCCGGCTGGAAGGTTTCGCCATCGCGACGGTCTTGCTGGTTCTTTACCTCGTTTTGATCATGGTCGCTCCCGCGGTGTTCACGCGGCCGATGATCTATTTCTCGTTCCTGGAAACCGTCCCGCCCACATTGATTGCGGCGTTAGGGTTGACTCTGGTGATCACCGCAGGCGAGATCGATCTGAGTTTCCCTGCCGTCGTTTCTTTGTCGGGCTTCGCGCTCGCGTGGGGGTGGAAAACCTTTGATCCAGCCTACTGCGCCGTGATCGGCGTTGTCCTGGCACTCGCGGCTGGCGCCCTGGTTGGCTATATCAATGGGCTCATGGTCGCGCGGATCGGGGTTCCGTCAATAATGGCAACCCTGGCGGCCAATTTCTTCTGGTACGGCATTTCGATTCTGCTCGCCGGCGGTCTGCAGCAGACACTCCGAGGAAGCGACGAGAATTTCGTTCACGAGCTTCTAGTAGGCCGGTGGTTTTTGGGGATTCCGCTCCAGGCAGTCTGGTCACTGGTGCTGGCGGTGTTTCTTTGGTTTATCCTTAACCGGCACAAGTTCGGTGAAAGTGTCATGTTTATCGGCGATAACGCCAACGTGGCCCGGGTTATGGGTGTGAATGTCGAAGCGACCCGCATCCGTCTGTTCACCCTGCACGGTATGATAGCGGCGTTTTCCGGAATTATCCTGACCCTGAACATCGGCGTGTTCTATCCGAATCAAGGTAACTATCTACTGCCTGCGATGGCCTCTGTGTTTGTGGGCGGAACCTCGATTGCCGGGGGCGCCGGCTCTATCTTCGGAACCTTTTTCGGGTCATATGTCATCGGTTCACTGGAAGCCGGTGTGGTTGCTACCACGATTAGCGGTTATTGGGTCCAGGTTGTCGAAGGTGGCGTGATGGCAGCAGTCGTCGTCCTAAACGCCGCAACCGGTAAAGGGGATTTTGCCTCTCTGTTCAGCCGATTCCGCCACAATAGAGGAGTGCAGGAGTTCAGAAGTTCAGGAGTTCAGAAGGACGAAAGCGTCGGGTAGGGCATTGTGAAATCTCTTCTGGCGTGTCGGGCGGGGTTTTCCGTTAACGTTCACGGCGTGAAACGATTTTAGCGGAATTCTGAACTCCCGAACTCCTTGAACTTCTGAACTCCTCCCTTTCTTTATTCTTTACCAAAGGCCTGAACCTTCATTTAATCAGGTTCAACCCCCTCAGCGAATCACGCTGAATCCACGAATTCATTAATTTATGATGAGCCCCAAAATAAGGCGTTTCTATTATGCTACGGCGTGCGGACTGGCTTCCGCCCTCGCTTTAGTTATGGCTCCGGTGAAGTCAGCCGGCGCAGACGGCAAGATCGTCATCTACATGCAAATGGGCGGCGATCCGGGTATAGCCTCCGTTTTAGCCCGCACCACGGGTGCAGAGGCGGCAGCCAAAGCCCTCGGGATCGAACTGCATGAGCAGTACGCTAGCTGGGACACAAAGAAGATGATCGACCAGTTTAAGGAGGCGATTGCCGCTAAGCCAGATGGTATCGAGATCATGGGCCATCCTGGCGAAGATGCCATGGGGCCATTGGTCGACCAGGCGGAGGCACAGGGGATCATTGTCACCAGCGGCAACAATCCGCTGCCGAACTTGGAAAAGAAATATAAGGACAAAGGGTTTGGCTATGCGGGCGCAGACCTGTATGCCGGCGGTTATTTAACTGGGCAAGCGATGGTGGACAGTGGAAAGCTCAAACCGGGCGATAAGGCAGTCGTTTGGGATATCTTCCACCAGGAAGGCCGCAGCCGAAGCTCTCAGGGTGTCTTCGACGCGCTGGAAAAGACTCTTGGCAAAGGCAACGTGGATAAGCTCGATGTCACCCAGGATATCGACAGCGACGCCACCAAAGGGATCCCGGTGATGACAGCCTACCTCGCAGCCCATCCGGACCTTAAAGCAATCGGGACCCAGCACGGACAACTCACCGCCATCTTGCCGAAGATCCTCAAAGATGCCGGCAAGAAACCGGGCGATGTGGTGGTAGGGGGTATTGACCTCGGACCGGACGTCATTGCCGGCATCAAGGCCGGGTACATCGTCGCCAGCTTTGATCAGGTCCTTTACCTGCAGGGCTGGGATCCCGTGATGCAAATCTGGTTAACGAAGAAATACCTTGTCCCCGGTTTGCACCAGGACACGGGCGTCGGCCTCGTTACTCCGGCGAACGTTGATAAGATCGCTCCCCTGATTCAGCAAGGTTACAGGTAGAGGCAGATAGCAAGGACAGTTAGTGACTAGTCGTTTGCTGGATTGACGCCCCGCTCTGAAGCGGGGCGTACTTTTTTTGGCCAGCGAGCCACAGGAGCAGCTGGATTTTTAGCTCCTAACTACTCTTTAGCGCTCCGACCATCACCCGGAATGCCACCATTCCGGGGTCATCGAGTCCGATGCTACGATCCGAGAAAATCCGTGCGCGCCCAATCTTGCACTGTCGATCGCGGAAGAGAGAAAGGGTCTCATCTACGGCCGTTATCACAGCGCTGACTGAATCCTTAGGATGAGAGTCAAGGGCACGTGCGGCTGCGTCTATTGCGTCCAATACCGTCTTATCGCCAAGCGATGCCGAGCCGCGCTCGCTCATTTTTTGGCAGGCGGCTCGTAGTAGATCGGGAACAGCCGTCGAATGAAGCTCCGTCTTACCGATCGATCGTTTAGCTGCCGCCAACAATCCGGTGGCTAAAAGCGTACCAAAGCTCGAGCTGGAAACTTTGGAGACTGCGGCTGCCGCGGCCGCGAAGGCTTTTCCTAAGTCCTCCGGCAGAGTTGGTCCTATTTCCGCGAGACGATTGAATGCTTTTTCGAGAGTAATACCGAGGTCGCCATCACCCAATTGGCCATCTCGAGCACAGAGATCGTCTGCGGTTTGTTGCACCTGGTGTTGAATCCTCGAGATCGCGTCTCGGACGTCGACGATCGTGATCATGGTTAGCCGACCTTCCAAAACGCGCATTCGGCAGGGGCTCTCAACAACTCTTCCAACTCCGGATCGAGGATGAGAACGGTGAGCGAAGCGCCTGTCATTTCCATGGAAGTCGCGTAACGACCTACGAGCGGCATAACAATCTGCGCTCCAAGCTTGTCGAGCCTGTCGGCGACGCGGGCAAACAGAATGTACAGTTCCTCCAGTGGCGTGGCTCCCAGGCTATTCACGAGTACCGAGACCCGGTCGCCACCTTTAACTGCACCGTCGGATAAAATGGCATCCAACATCTCATCGGCGACCACGTTTGCCGGCTTCAATTCGCTCCGCCGGACTCCGGGTTCGCCGTGGATCCCCATACCGATTTCCATCTCGTTTTCTTGAAGGGTAAACGTCGGCTTACCTGCCTTGGGCACGATACAGGGGGACAACGCGACCCCGATGCTGCGAGCGTTGTCCGCGGCTTTCTGGGCCACCCGGGTGACTTTATCAAGATCGAACCCTTTTTCGGCGGCTGCGCCGGCAATCTTGAATGCGTAGACCATTCCGGCGACCCCTCGGCGTTTGGCTCGCTCCGCTGTAGAAGCGCTGGCGACATCGTCAGCGACCTTTACCGTTGAGCTAGTAATATCCTCGAGCTCGACCATTTCGCCGGCCATTTCGAAGTTCATTATGTCGCCGCCATAGTTCCCGTAGAGCCGGAGGACGCCGGCTCCGCCATTGGCCGCGCGCATGGCGATCGCCATCTCGTCGGCCGAAGGCGAGGCAAAGACATCACCAATCGCGCAAGCGTTTAACAATCCTCGCCCAACATAGCCGGTAAAAACGGGGAGGTGGCCCGAACCGCCACCTGTAACTATCCCGACTCGGCCTTGGACCGGTGAATCAGGACGTACCACGACGCGGGGGCTCTCAGGGCTTAAACGATAGAACTCGGGATGGGCGCAGCACAGCCCGGCAAGTGTCTCATCTGCGTACGCAGCGGGGTCATTGAGCAGCTTCTTCATTCGAGAAGAGCCTACGGTGCCGGGTAAACACTTTCAATTCGGCTTGGCTACCGCGACTATCTATTTCGCCGCTAGCTGAATTTGGGCTTTCACACAATCCGGCGGCATATGGAGTGCGAAGTTAAACGCATCGACACTCTCGGGGAATTCGAATGTCCGGCTGATCAACGGCTTCACATCGATCTTACCGGAGCCCATCAGAGCCAGCGCACGTGGATAGACGTGAGCGTAACGAAAGACCGTTTCGATCGAGGCTTCTTTTGCGCTCAAGGCGACGACGTCAATCGGCACCGGCTGGATTGGCAGACCGATGAAGACGATACGGCCCCCCGGGCAGAGCGGGTCATGCACGGTTTTGATAGCGGGCGGTGCGCCGCTCGCTTCGAAAACAATATCTGCTCCCCAACCGCCGGTCAGATCATCAATCACCTCGCGCAGATTCTCTTTGGTGAGATTCACCGGCCGGATCGGTCCGAGCTTCGCAGCGACGTCCAGCTTGGGCTGCAGCACGTCCGTCATAACAATTTGGCTGCAACCGGCGGCGAGAGCCGCTAACGCTGTCACGTTTCCAATTGGACCCGCTCCCATGACCACGGCCACGTCTCCCGGTTTAATCTTTGCCTTCACCGATGCATGCATGCCGACCGCTAAGGGTTCCACCATGGCTCCTTCGGCAAAGCTAACGTTGTCGGGTAGGCGAAAGGTGTAAGCCGCGGGATGGACCACAAAAGGGGTTAGACATCCATGTACGGGTGGAGTTGCCCAGAATCGAACTGCCGGATCCAAATTGTAGATGCCTAACCGGGCAGCACGACTGTTCGGGTCAGGGATGCCTGGTTCCATGCAGACCCGGTCACCTACGCGCAAGTTTTTTACCTCGCTTCCCACTTCGACTACGGTGCCGGCTGCTTCGTGCCCGAGCACCATCGGCGATTTCACCACAAAGGGCCCGATCTGACCGTATTCATAATAATGCACATCGCTGCCGCAAATGCCGACCGTGTGAATCGCGATCTTTACATCATGCGGTCCCACGGTAACCGGCAAATCGATTTCCCGCAGCGACAGTTCGCCTTTTCGTTCCAGGACTAAA
>JAFAHI010000124.1 GCA_019237325.1 Verrucomicrobiota bacterium
AGCGGAATGATCTCTTCGATCGGATTCAAAATTGAGATAGTCTCGATCCCAGTCCGTTGCATGTAGCGCACCACCCTCAACCCGTAGGCCAGCTTCATCATATAGAACGTGGGGACGTCTTTCATGGAAAGCCCGATGTCGTGCTCGGGAGAAGCTGCGGCTATACAGCAAATAGAACCCGGTAACCCTTTTGAAACATTGGTGGTGCCATCAATCGGATCGAGCGCCAGATCGAATTTATGGCTGCCGGGCGACCAGGTCCCAAGGTGTTCTCCCTTAAAGATCCCCGGCGCGTTATCCTTGATTCCTTCTCCAATCACCACTTCTCCGCAAATGTTCATGAGGTCGAACATCCCGCGGATGGCATCGCAGGCCGCTGCGTCGGCCTTCTCTTTTTCGCCTCGTCCTATCCACGGCAGAGTGTTTAAAGCGGCGGCCTCAGTTGCTCTCAGGAAGTCGATCTGAATGATGCGTTCGTAGTCTTCGTACGGTTGCTGGTAAGAGCGCATGAGAAGGGATGACAAATTACAAATGACAGATGACAGATTTTGGGGCAAGCCCGCGTGGTGCAAATCTGGACCCGCTCAATCTGTCATCTGTTATTTGTCATCTGTCATTTGTCATTCTCAAGAAACTGTGGTTTGCAGATGGGGTGAACCCCACGCGCGTAATTTTTTGGAACGAATACTTTCACGAGAAAAAGGACCCGGCTGTCGCTGCCGTCTATCCGAAAGGAATCCATTCGGAGTTAGCGGCTGCCTTTGCTCATGATTCCCAGTTGATCTGCGAAACTGCGACCTTGGAGGAAAAAGAGCATGGTCTCTCTGTTGACCGATTAGACGCTACCGACGTGCTGGTCTGGTGGGGGCATCTTGCTCACAAACAGGTTGAGGATGAGATCGTTGAGCGAGTCAGACAGCGGGTTTTAGAAGGGATGGGACTCGTGGTGCTTCATTCAGGACACTATTCCAAGATCTTTCAACGGTTGCTCGGAAGCACTTGTTCACTTGGCTGGCGCGAAGCCGGCGAAAAAGAGCGGGTTTGGGTTTGCCTGCCAGGACACCCCATTGCGCGGGATCTTCCGGACTACTTTGAGATCCCGCACGAGGAAATGTATTCGGAACCGTTTGGTATCCCTAATCCGGACGAGCTAGTCTTTATTTCCTGGTTCCAAGGCGGAGAAGTCTTTCGATCGGGTTGTTGTTGGCGACGCGGCGCCGGGAAAATTTTCTATTTCCGGCCGGGGCACGAAACATTTCCGACTTACCGGCAACCGGAGGTTTTGCAAGTGATCCGAAACGGCATCGGATGGGCAACCCCGGATCGGCCACGCTGGATCGACGCGTGCCCCAACATAAAGGTCTCGCCGGAGGGGATCAGGCAGGAACGCTGAATTAACGCCAGCAGCGCCGGGAATGCAGCAGGAACGCCCGGAACGTTGTTCCAGCGATCGAAGATCGTTCACGGCGTTCACGGCGTTTCGATTTTCACCGCCGGAACAGCCAGCTCAATAGGGTGAGAATGAGACTGATCAGGATACAGGTCACCAGCGGGAAATAGAACGAGAAGTTCCCTTTGTGGACCGAGATATCTCCTGGCAGGCGTCCTATCCAGCCAAACCACCCGGGGAATCTCCACAAGAGCGCGCCTCCGATCGCCAGGATAATCCCGACGATCATCACGATTCTGCCAATATCCTGCATTCAAGACGAATAGAATGGAGGAGTTCGAGGAGTTCAAGGGGTCGGTAGGGCGGGCTCCCGAACGATCCCTGGCGTGTTCGGAGCGCTAAGAGGTGCGCCTCTCGGATGCGTTTGATTGGGCCGAGCTGCGTGCCGAGCCGTTGGGAACGCGCAAGCCCCGGCTCGGCGCGCGTTTCAGCCTAGAAACAGGACCCAATCGTTCAACGCTTAGATCTCCGCTCACATATTGACTCGTTCGGGAGCCTCGCCCTACCAACCCCTTGAACTCCTCGGCTGCCCCGCTACGTTCGTGCCGCCTATGTGGCTTGCGTTCTACGTTCATCACCTCGACCCATTTCTGGTCCGATTCTACGGGGATATTGGAATCCGCTGGTATGGCACTGCGTATCTGGCAGGCTTTGTCGCCGCCTTTTTCCTCCTGAAATGGCTCGCCCGGAAAGGCTACGGGCCTCTCCGCGAGGCTCAGGTAGCCGACTTCGTTTTTTTCGCCGCCGTCTTCGGCGTTCTGGTCGGGGGGCGACTCGGCTACGGTCTGTTTTAGCGTCCGCAGATGATCCTTCATCCCTTCGAGATATTTCAGGTTTGGGACGGAGGGATGGCCAGTCACGGCGGAATTCTCGGATTAGTGATCTTTTCGTTCATCTACGCCCGCCGTCATCATATTTCGTGGACCGGAATTGGTGACAACCTGGTCGCCGTGGCCCCCCTCGGATTGATGTTCGGCCGGCTCGCCAATTTCATTAACGGCGAGCTTTATGGGCGCCCTACGAACGTGCCTTGGGCGATGCAGTTTCCTTCCGAATTGCTTGATCCCGGTTTTCCCGGCGACAAGGTCAGTGCCGTTGTCGCAAAATGCGAGGCCATAGTCCCGGCACTTGCCCAGGCGGTCGACCCCGTGAGGGCAATCATCACTGCATCACGGACTAATCCGCAGATTCGAGAGGTACTCAGCCAATTCCTTACTCCGAGACATCCCAGCCAGCTTTATGAAGCGTTCCTTGAAGGTTTACTGCTTTTTGTCTGCCTAATCACCATCCGGCTGCGGTTTCGGCAACCAAACGGAGTCACCACCGGTTTTTTCTTCCTGCTCTACCCGACGATGCGAATCATCGGAGAAATGTTCCGAGAGCCTGACGCAGCTTTAACCGGTCCATTCACTCGAGGGCAATTTTTGTCTCTCTTTATGTTCCTAGTAGGCATTGCGTTCCTGGTTTATGCGTTCCGGCAAAAGAAAGGGCCGGTGAGTTGATCGAGGCAACAGCCAATCGTCCTCGTACTCGTCGTCGTCGTCCTCGTCCTCGAATTTGGGGATGCGTGGGGCGTTGCTCGGGCGTTTTCTGGCGGCAGCGACGGTAGAGCGCGGCACGAATAGAACTTATAGGACCAATGGGACTTATGTGTTGAGCACAGGTGGGGCCGGTCCAGTGTCTCACAGCTAACACACGTGCAACTATCGAGGACGAGGACGACCACGAGGACGAGGACGAGCACGATTGGCTGCCGCCGCTTAAGGACCCGGAGTCGGCGTCGAACTCGGAGCAGCGACCGCCTCCGGAACCACCTGCTCCAGCTCACCCCGATGAAGGGCATCGCTAACAACCGCCAACGTAATCAGGATGAAGCCAATTAAAAAAATGGTGCAGACTCGGTAGGCAAACCTGTAGCTGTGCTCCAAACTGATTTCTTCTGACATTGGGTCTGAGGCATTAGGCTGATCTAGCTAATCTGGAGATAAAGCGGCCGCTGTATCTTTGACTTTGGGCGGGGGCCAACGGAGGCAAAGGATCACGGGCCGGGCTTCTAGTTGAATGAACATATCTCGCGGCGATATCCCGCAATTGCAACCAGCGGTCCCAATCGTAGGCAGGTGCTTGCGTGATCTGACGCAGTAAACTTCGCCATTCGGTAAGAGCCCGTTCGATGTCCCCGTGGCGCACGCTTTCGCTGACCAACCTGTGGCGAGGGACCTGATGCGCTACGACGTCCCGCACCACCTCCGATCCTCCTGGCCCATATGCAATCGGCAGCCCGAGCTCCAAATAGCCAGGATACTCACCTCGCTGATAGACCATTTGGCAAACTGCACCCAATCGTCCGTGGGAATAGGTTTCATCCAAAGAGAACCGATGCCCAACGCGAAGATTCGCTAAATCAAAGACCAGATCCTCGATTGGATAATCGGGCTCTTCGAGCGCGGCAGCGATAGCCAGACCTTCACCCTGATTGAAAAAGCTGAAGATAATGCCGCGACGAGTCGGAACCCCTTCCTGATCTACGAGACCAAGCTGTCGCCAAGCTAAGGCCGGCGAAACTGAAAGCTCGAGACCTTCACAATCCCCCTTCAAAGCGCACGGCTGGCAGATCGCCGGATAGGTCCGCCGGGTCTCAGGGTTCTCTAAGCTGCGTCCCCGGCTGTCTCGATAACCGGTCACTGGAACTTCATCAAACCGGAACCGGCCAAAAACCATACCTTCCCGGACCCACTGTTCATGAAGCCGTCCTCTCATCTCAGCTTCGACCACCGGCAGTACCTGTTTTAAGAATTCTTCTGGCTGCCAACCGTTGACAGCGGCTAGCAAAGGGAACCGTTCACGAAGGAGCTTCCGCAGCCATTTGGCTGGCACCCAGGTTTCCTTCTTGGGGGCGGCTAGCGGAATTTCCCTACCATATTCAAACGATGACCGAAGGTGACTTTGTCCCACGGGACCGCCCTGAGCCTGTCGAATGGACTGACCAAATCTGATTTTACATAGAGCTCCAAAGCCATGATTTTGAGCGATGGCGGCCACGGTCAAAACAGGTCTCCAATGGCCATTCGGTAATCGAACCAGCAGCTCTCCCAGACGAGCTTCAGTTGCCGTGGGCTGTGGTTCCCACATCCCTCCAGGCGTGAGCATTTCCCGATCATGTCTTCGTACTAACCGCGCCCGCTCACCATCGACTGGCAGACCGCAGAGTGGATCGTCTATGGGTAAAGAGCTCGCCGAATCTGCCTGCCCTGAGCTTGTCGAGTCACCCTGCGCTGAGCCTGTCGAATGGGCCTTAATTGCATAAAAACGTTCGACCCCGACTGTCAGGGGTCTCGACGAAAACAATCGGGCAGTTAAGTCCTTGGCCTTCAAAAAAGGATCTTCGTCGCGCAAGACTGCTTCGCGCATCACACCGATCATCGTGGGCCAATCCACCGGCTCTGCCCTTCTTAATTTGAGCGGGTGAGCGTCGTGCAGGCGGGGAATATCCGGCGTGACCAGGACGTAACCGAAGTCGTCCAGTCCGCGGCGCCCTGCCCGGCCGAACATTTGTAATAATTCGTCGGGACGTACTTGCCGTTGAAAGTTGCCGGCCTGGTAATGTGTCCCCGTCACTAGGACCGAACGCATCGAAAAGTTGATACCGGCCGCCAGCCCCATCGTTGCCACCACAACCCGGAGCTGTCCCCGTTTGGCTAACGGCTCAATGATCCCGGCGCGCACCGCATAGCTCAGTCCGCTGTGATGGAACGCGACCCGATTCCGCAACAGTTTACCTAGCCGATCACCGACCAACGCATCCTGTTCCTGGGTTAATGTTAATGGCTCATCGAGAGGCAGGGTCGACGATAGGGCCGTAGCCAGATCTTCCGCCATTTGACGCCGGGGCGCGAAAATCAGCACTGGTCCGAGCTCCGCGAGCAACGCTCTGCTAATCA
>JAFAHI010000191.1 GCA_019237325.1 Verrucomicrobiota bacterium
TCACCGTCGCCCGTAGATAGACGTATGCCGATCTTTCAGAAACCGACTCTCAAGCAAGGAACCAATCGAAAGCGCGAAATGCCGGAAGGTCTTTGGCAAAAATGCCCCGAGTGCGGTGAAGTAATCCACAACCTGGAATTGTCCCAGAATCTAAAGGTCTGCCCCAAGTGCGACTATCATTTTACCTTCTCCGCCAGGGAAAGGATCAGCAACCTGATCGATGAAGGCACGTTCGAAGAATTTGACCAGAACCTGCTTTCCGTGGACGTCCTTAAGTTTACGGGAGTCGCCAGCTACTCCGAGCGCCTGGAGAGTTATCGCGGAAAGACCGGGCTAAAGGACGCAGTTGTCACCGGGTTCGGCCGTCTCGGGGGCCATGATATCGGTTTGGCGGTAATGGATTTCAATTTCTTAGCGGCCACTATGGGCTCAGCGGTAGGCGAGAAAATCACTCGCTTGGTAGAAAAAGGTACCAAAGCAGGCAGACCAATTATCGCGGTTACGGCATCCGGCGGTGCTAGGGTTTATGAAGGGATGCTAAGCCTGATGCAGATGGCAAAAACCAGTGCCGCCCTGGCACGCCATGCCCAGCTTCGCCTTCCGTATTTCGTCGTTCTAACCAACCCAACCACTGCGGGAGTAATGGCAAGCTTCGCTTCCCTCGGGGACATCATCTTGGCGGAGCCAAAATGCATGATCGGGTTTGCCGGGCCACGGGTTATCCGAGAAACGACCCACCAAGATCTGCCGCCAGGGTTCCAAACTGCAGAATTTCTGCAACGCCACGGCTTCATCGACCTCATTGTTCGCCGGCCCGACCTCCGGACAACTCTTACCCGACTGGTGGGTCATCTCTCATCTCGCTGAGGCGGACTGCCGTGCAAGAGTCGTACACAGAAGCCATTCGCTGGCTCTACAGTACCCAACCTTCGGGGATTAAACTCGGTCTCGAGAACGTTCGCCTGCTCTTAGAGGCTTTAGGTAACCCCCATCAGCAGCTCACTTGTATTCACATTGCAGGCACTAACGGAAAAGGGTCCGTCTCCGCCATGCTGGATTCTGTAGCCCGTGCCGCCGGGTTGCGAACCGGCCTCTACACGTCCCCTCACCTGGTCCGATTCAATGAGCGAATTCAGGTTTCGGGACAGCCGATCACCGACGACGAGGTTTTGGCTGGGCTTAACACGATCCGGGAAGCGATCGCGAGATCCGGGTGTACCCCTACTTTCTTTGAGATCACCACGGCATTGGGGTTTCTGCATTTCTCAACCCGACGGGTTAATCTCGCGATCATGGAAACCGGATTGGGTGGTAGACTGGACGCCACCAATCTGATCACACCGCTGGTGTCAGTCCTCACTTCGATTGACTTGGACCATCAGAAAATCTTAGGCGACTCGAGAGCCAAAATCGCGCGGGAAAAGGCGGGCATCATTAAGCCGGCAGTGCCTGTGGTGTCGATCACTCAGACTGCGGACGTCCGAGAGGTGATCGACGAGGTTGCCACATCTCTCAACTCACCAGTGACTTACACCACGGAACCGATCGTCGATGTGCAAATTGGTTTGCTTGGCTCTCATCAAAGACTAAACGCGGCCGTGGCGCGCGACGCGCTCGCGGTGGCGAAGCTAGGGATCTCAACCCACGCATTGAAGACCGGCCTGAAGTCAGTGTTCTGGCCCGGCCGTTTTCAGGCGCTCGGCGATCGAGTCACGGTAGACGGCGCTCACAACCTCGCTGCCAGCGAACGCCTGGTCCAGACTTGGCGAGAATGCTACCCCGGCGCCTCGCCCACGATTGTGTTTGGTGGCTTACGCGACAAAGAACTCGATAAGATGCTCTCGGTTCTGGCGTCAATGGCCGCGCGGTTTTTTCTTGTCCCGGTCAATAACCCACGTGGTGAAACCCCGGCGAGTATCCGGCTGCCGAGCGGAATTTCGGCTGCCGTGTTTCCTGGGGTGCAGGAAGCAGTGGAAGCAGCCTACAAACTGGCAGAGCCGATCTTGGTTACTGGATCGCTTTTCCTGGTCGGCGAGGTGCTTTCGTTGATACAACCGCAGCTCGGCCAGTTTCAAACCAGCAGCCAATAAGAACGCCGTCAGCGCCGGGAGCGCCGGGAACGCCGGGAACAAAGAGCGGCCGCCGCCATCGGCTATTTGCGATCTTCTGTTCAGAAACTCTCCGTCTTGTCCGTCGGTGGCTCGAGGGAGATCCGGACTTTCATTTGGTTCGTCTCGCGGATAGTCGCGACTCGGAAATTGGCTAGATCATCCAGAAACTGGCGTTTGGCGGTGAATGTGCGGGTGGTAACGAGCTCGACATCGGCGAATGCGTATCGAAGCAGTATGCGATGCTCGTCCAAGGTATCGATCATCTGGAGGTAAGCGTACGGGATCGTCTTGCTCCGGGCCGGAGAAGCAAGTTCGAAGGTGCAACAGGTCCCGGGCGAACTGCCGGGATGAACGACATAGGTTTGATCCTCAGGCCGTGAAACAAAGGAGGAGAAAGCCATGAGTATTTATAACAAGAATATAATGTGGTTGGCAAGCAGCAGACAAAAACCGGACTATTGAAAATCGTCCGCCCCCGTATTCGATCCACGACAGCGCTACTAGCTCCATAGGAGCGCGCGAAATGCCGGATGAGAAATGACTAAGTCGGAAGTAACAAACGGTGAGACAAGGGAAAGAGGAGTCAAATCCTACCCATGCGAGTCCGCGCTCGTATGGAAAACGTGGACAGAAGTTCTGCGCCTTTGGC
>JAFAHI010000208.1 GCA_019237325.1 Verrucomicrobiota bacterium
GTCCCGCCACCGACGAGAATGGATCGAACCTTGATGTGGTCAACGCCCAGACGCCGCATGTAAATGTCCATTTCTTTCTCCATGGCGCCCAGATATTGATCCATCTCCGCTTCCTTTTTGCCGAGCATCACCGGGTAATGGCAGAAGATGCAGCGCTGTTTGCAGAACGGGATATGCGCGTACACATCCAATTTCCCATCAGCGGGCAATGAATACTCCTCGAACAGCTTGTTCTCATCCACTTCGTCGTACATCGTGATCGGCGGATAGTGGACGGAGGGAAAAAAGTCACCGCTTCGACAAATTAAACCTTCCTCTCGGAACCGTTTGAAGGCAGCGACTCTGCTGAGCGCACGATCCATCAACGCGTCAGAGATATTCGGAAATTGTCCGACGATATTCATAAGAGTTAGATGCCGAAGTGGGCGAAACTTGCAGAATTTTTTCAGGGGCATTTCATTCGTTTCTGGAACCAAGGTCAAGCCGGGAATGCAGGATGGAGGCTCATTGGCGTCTGTGCGTAGTGAGGCGGGTGACGCGCTGGGCTTCGCTCCCGGATGGGACCCATGCGACTTATGGGACCTATGGGTCGACTTCTCATTGGTCCCATAGGTCCCATAGGTCGTATTCGGCAGCAGAGCCCAGCGCGTTGCCCGCGTTGCCACCCCCATACGCCGCACGCACCCCTACGCGTTAAACGCCAGAATACCGGCGCCGCATAACGCAACGACGGCTCCGATGACGGCGGCCCCGGTGGCATGTTCGCGGAGCCAAATGACAGCGAGAGGCAATGCAAAAATCGGTTCAGTGGCAAGCAAAGTGTTAGCGATCGAAACATCTAAGCGTTTGATGGCATCAAGTGAAAGCCAGAACCCGCCAAACGTCACAACGATGACTGCCAAAAGAAAACGCCAACCCAGGCCGGCTTGACGCAACGGAACCAGCCAGCTCTTAACCTCTCTTCTGGCCAGCCCTACCACCAGCATTCCGGCAAAACCGAAGAAGAGCCGGAGAAAAGTTCCTTCCATGGCCGACACATCTTGAAGGCCAATTTTGGCAATGATGATCGAGCCCGCCATCGACAGGACTGACAGGACGCCAAACAGCAATCCTAACCCGCGTTGCTTCGCTTCGTGATCAACCTCGATCTTGTCCTTAAAAGTAAGCGTAACCCCGCCGAGCACGAGGATGATTCCTATCCAGCTGACAACGGCCGGCCGTTCTCCCAAGAAGCAAAGCGCCATCAACAACGTCACTACCGGCGCCAGCAGCATGAGAATGATCAATTGATGGGCGGGCAAACGGCGTAGCGCCGCGAAAAAGAACGTATCCCCGACAGAAATCCCAAGGAGCCCACTCAGTGAAAGCCAGCCGAGAGGGAAGGACTGTACCGGTCCCCAACCGGCAAAGAAGAGCACGCCAGCCAAGAGCAAGAGACCCAATAAGCTCTTGATGAACGTCATCGCCATCGGCGAGAACTCCTCGCCGATACCCTTAAATAACAGGGTCCCAACCGCCCAAGAAGCGGCGGAACCAAGAGCAGCCAGGATGCCTATGAGGTGGGGCGTTACCAAGGTAGAGGGGGAGAGGGAAGGCGTGGCATGAGAGTAGGCAGTAATCAGTAAGCGGTCAGCAGTAAGCAGTGAAAAGTCAGAAGAGGGGCCTCCGTGCTGCTTAATGCTTACTGCTTACCGTTTACCGCTTACCGTTTACTGCTTACTGCTTACTTTCGCGCGCCGCCCGTCAATGCGATGTAGTCACACTTTTCGTGTCTTCCCCCGCTCTCTTCTTAAACACCAGCACATAGCGTTGGGGAATAAACTGATACTGTTCAGCCAAATCGAAGCCGTAGTAATAAAGCTGCCCGATAATCAGCTCCTTGGCGATATGGGGTCCGTGATAAGGCAGGGTTCCCTGGGTCACGACCGCGTTATCGACAATGACCAGCCGCCCATCGGGTTTTAGTGCGGCCTTCAAGCTGTTAACAAATCGGTCTTTTACTTCCTCGGTCAGAGTCGTGTAGATAATGTGATACAAAGAGCACATAAAGACCATATCTGCGCTATTGGCCGGGACGCCGGCTGAGTCCTCCCGGTCCTTAAGCGTCTCAATGTTCTTTATATCGAACTTGCTGGTAAGGCTCTTTATGTAGTTGAGATGTTCCTGAACCGTATCAATCGCGATGACTTTGCCGCCCGGGCCCACTAAATCAGAAAACTTGAAGGTATAATACCCCGGCCCACAACCCACATCGGCGATCGTAGTTCCCGGCTGAATCTTGAGCGCTTCGAATATCTTGCTGGTTTTCTCCCATTCTTCGCGGCGTGGGTTGTTGAAAAGGATGAAGTCCTCTAGAAAGGCGATTCTATCCCTTCCGGCCTCCGTGCCGGAGTCGGCTAACTTCTTTAACTTATATTTTCGATTCAGGTACTCCTTCAGGTTGGCGAAGTCGTTTCCACTGAAGAATTCAAAGAAACTTTTGTGATAGCGATCCGCGAGTTGCTGTTTGCGGCTCTCTTCATTCCCGAGAAGATAATCACAGAACCATTCTAAAGCGGTGTATTCGCCGCCATAGTGTTCCGTCGGGATAATCGTCTCATAGATTTCTTTGGCCTTCTTCGCATAGCTAAGATCCTTGGTATCCAACGCGCTCAGCAGGAACCGACCCGCTAAGGTTCCTTGTTCGGTAATGGTGAAAGTATCGATGCTGCCCAGGTGCACCAAAGAGACCTTGGACGTAATCTCCGCTGCCGTCTCGGGTTTGGGAGACTTGTTGGTATTGTCGTCGGCGGCGTACGCCAGCGAAATCGAGCAACTGGCACAGATCGTTAATAGCAGAGGGTAACGGATTGAAGACATAGAAGGGTTAGTAGTGCGAAAACGGCAAGGACGAGCTCCTGTTCGTCCGCGGTGTTGCGAGGAAAGTGCATCGTTCGGAGGGTCTCGGATGAGCAGGAGCTCATCCCTACCGGGTTATGCCTCGGCTCCGTTCACTTTCAGCATGATGCGCTTGAATGCGTCTAGTTGATCGGCGTTCAAGATCTTTTCTACGTCCTGGCGTTCCGACTCCATCAGTTTGGTCAAAGTTTGCCTTAGCTCCGCTTCTTTTTTGGTCCGCTGATCGTCGCTCAACCCGCTCAGATCCACGTTCCCGAGCTCTTTCTTGATTTCTTGCTGGTACCGATCGGCCAGACTAGCCAGTTGCTGGCTCTGGTCGTCGCTCAATTTCAATTCCTCTTTGATGTCTTTGCTTTGTAGCAGCTGCATGGGATCAACCCCAAACTTGTTGCCGCCTGGGTCATCCGGCATCCAAGGCGGCGGCCGCTGGTCACCCCCGTCCGCGTGATCCTTTGCCCAAGGCGGGGGACCGAGATTATCGCCAGCGCGAGCAGTTACTAACAGCGCCAGTAGCGCAATCGCCAGGAGACTTGGGCCCCGGTTATTTGGAGTACTTCTCATGAGTTTTTCAGCAACAATCCCTGATTAATTCGGCAATGGCGGCGGCATTCCGGTTTGATCTCCGGATCTCGCTGTCAGGCCGGCTCGGCGCAGAACCTCCGGTATATCGCGCATGGTTTGTCGATCTTTCTCTTTCTCACCCTCTTCAAGCGCCTCGTAGGGAACAAGCAACGGATGGCGGCGTAAGGCATTGTCTCGGATGGCTCCAAAGGACCACCAAGCTAGTCGACGCTCAGCCGTCCAGCGCATATGCTCCAGCCGAGCGAGTTGTTCCAAGACCTCTTTACTGAAAGAGACCGCTGACGGGCTATTATTGCGACCTTCCTCGACAAGATAGCCCAAACGTCCGAGCACATAGATTACATGGTCAGCCCGTTCCCGGTTCGATTGCCGCAGGTCTTCATCGATGGCATGCCAAGGTTTCAGACTCGTATTATCAACGGGCAATTCTCCTTCGCCCATCCGGACTTCGCAGTAGCGCTCATGGATCGAACGCGGTAAGCGAAATCGTCCCGTCTCGGTGAATCTGGCCAGCGACGCGATGGCTGAGTAATCCCCAAAGAAACGCACGTAACCGGCATTCGCTCCCCACGAAAAATGTTTGCGAAATACTCTATTTAAGCGGTCCGCCCGGCTGTGAGGCACAAAAGTCCCAGCGAAATGCTTGAGCACACCTCGTTGACCGATGGTGGAACACTCCTCCAACCCTCTTGATCCTTCCGCTAAAATCAAAGCCCGATTCGGTTCAGCAAACGACTCGATCATCGTGAGAGGCTCAACTTCCGGCGAGTGAAAATTCAGGATGCAGATTTCCTTTAGCGCCGGATAGCGGAGATCGATCCTCTGGGCCATTTCCCGCGTGATGATCCAATCCAGCTTTGTTTTGGACCCGTCGAGCAAGCCCCCTAGCTTTGCGATCTTCAGTGCAATCGCTTCCGCTAAGGAATTGGAACCAACGATTAAGAACCCGTCGGCACCATCCGAGCCCCTGGCCTTACTCCCGAAAAATTGGAACACGAAATCGCGGGCCACGTCCTCATCGGTAGAAAAGAACTGAACAAAGAAAGAAGGCTGAGGCTCAATCACCACCACGCCCCGTCGAACCGCGGCGAGACTTTCGGCATTTGGAGCTGCGGCGAACACGTTGAGGGCCGCTCGCCCGCCTTTGGTCTCGACTGCGTCCTGGGCCGCCGCCAGCCAAAGCACGAGCTCACCCAGATCGATCGGAAAGAGGATCAGATGCGTTACGCCAGTTAAACCGACCCGTCCGAGGAACAAAGAAAATGAGCCGGGATCGAGCGGAATGCCGAAGGCGATGGCGATTCCCGCGGCCGCTGACCCTGGTGCAGCGACTAACTTAGCGGGAATGCCTTGCCGAGCCAGTTCAAGCGCGGTTAGGGCCGCTGCGGTCGAATCGCCGGCAACCAGAAAAAAGAGATTTTGGCCGGAAGATTTTATCTGGGACATGGTTTTATCTCCCCCGGCTCCATAGTCTCTTTCGGACCTGAGAAATCCGATCCGATATTGATCCAAATACGGCCGGCACAAACGCCTGCGCCCAACTACTGAGCAGGATCCGCGAAACCAGCAAGGTCAAAAAGGCCATTAGCGCCAAGATCGCTGCGTTGTACCATTCAGTTGGGATCAGGACATTCGTAAACGGAATTGTTTTGAATCGCACTAACAAGGTCTCATGAGGGCGATCCCAAATTCCCAACGCCTTGTTGTTTCCAAAGATCTGGTCTGTGAATTGGGTTTGATAACTGGCCGACATCTCATTGCTCCGGCGGCTGAGATCACCCACAAGACCGGTGATCGAGTGGATGATTTCTTTCGCAGCATCGGATTTGGCGACGCTATTCTCCGCCGTTGTAGCGGCGTTCTTCCAAGCTCGGTAAACGAATTCTACCTGCTCGGCCGCGATCCACCGAGAATGATTAGTGTATAGGGCGATCAACCCCTCGTAGGCCCATCGAGACGGCATCAACGCCGCCACTTCCGGTACGGTTTTGACGAAGTGAAGCTGCGTTGTTTTACCGTCAGCGGTAGAAGATTTCTGGTAAAGCATACCATTGGTCTTGGCGGCCTCGACGTTAGCGTCGGCAACCTGCGACGGGAACAAAACCAAAGGTTGTAAATCACCAAACTTGAACGGATCTGCCCCCGCCAGGACCAGCTGCGGCACTAGTATAAGCGGCAACGCATTTGTCGCTGCGGCTTCTTTGATATTTGGAACGCTGGAAATCGCTAACCCGAGAGCAACCCCGACCGCTGAGATCAGCCAAAGATAGAACAAGTAAGTCCAGAGCGACTCCGGTACCTGGAGCAGATACATGCCGATTACGGTATACAAAAAGATTGGGATGAAGTCGGTCAGCACCAGAGTGGCAAACTTTGAAGCGAGCCACAGTGTCAGGTTCACCTTTAAGAGCTTTTCGCGACGTAAAATCGGCCGTTCCCGGAGCACCTCGGTGATACTCGAAGACATCCCAATAAAGAGAGCGACGATCGAGGAGAGAAATGGAAACGAAACGAACAGGTTATTGCTCTTTAGTACCGGATTGGAGCTAAGGATTTTTCCAACCACCAGCCCAAGAAAAATGGCCGTGACTAACGAGATGCCCAGGCCGAGGTGATCACGCAGTTTACATCTCAGCGAACGCTCAAACAGAATCTGCACCTGGCGGAGGAGCCAGCCTTGTAAGGGTTCGTCGGCCAGAGATCGAGTCAGCTCCGGCGCCGGAATGGGAGAAAGGTGCTTTCGGCGAAATGCGTCCCAGCGTGCCTTCCAATAGTCCGGATCAAACATCCGGCGTTCTTCTGTACGTCCGTCCACTTGTCTAGCGGGAGCCTCTAACGCCGCCAATAGACTGCCTGGATCGAACTCGTCGGCCTCGGCTGCTGTCGGGACGGGCGCCACTTTTTCCAGGTAGGCGCGAGCATGCAGTGGATCGCCGTAGAAAGCAGCCACACCTCCACGGTCCAAAAGCAGTAACCGGTCAAAGAGCCTGAAGAGCTCAGCACTGGGTTGATGGATCACCACGAAAACCAACGCCCCGGCGTCTGCTCGGGCGCGGAGGATTCGCAAAATTCGCTCTGAGTCACCGGAAGACAGACCCGAAGTAGGCTCATCCAGCAAAAGAAGAGACTTTGGCGTGAGCAGCTCCAGACCCAGACTGACTCTCTTCCTTTGGCCGCCGCTCAAAGTCTTTGTGTCCTCATCGCCCACAATGACGGTTTCTCGATCCTTCAGGTCGATTTCTTCAAGGACATTAGTTACACAATCATCGACCCTCGATTTATTCGGTTGGCTGAGCCGGAGCCGCGCTCCATAACGGAGGTTTTCGGAAACGGTGAGTGTCGCGAAGGTGATGTTATCCTGAGGCACATACCCGAGGAGCCTAGGATTTTCTTTAACCAAGCGCGCTAGATCGACCCCGTTCATCTTCATCACGCCGGCGGTGAGCGGCACCGAACCGATCATGGTTCCTAACAGCGTCGATTTTCCGCACCCGCTGGGCCCCATAACCGCAACCATTTGCCCACCTGCAGCCAAGCAGGAAATCTCTCGCAGGCCACGCATCTTGCCAAAGTTGCAACCGACGTTCTCCAGCTCCAGCAAACAGGATGACGCGGTTCTCTTATCCTTGGATGCACCCCCTCTGGACAACGCCAGGATCACTTCGGCGATTTCGCTGGCTTGGGCGCTGATTCCATCGATTTCCAGCGTGTCCCGCCACTCGACCCGTCTTTCAACACCCGCTTCCACAACGGCGAGCCAGGTCGGTCTTAGAGTGCAGGTCCTATCCGTTGCTTCGTCGGAAGGCCGTCGAAGCACGAGACGCCCTTCTTTCTTTAAGCAAAACTTTGGTACTCCGGCGGTTCCTTGGGAAAACCAGCGTTGAAGCAGTTGCAACTGCCGGTATAAAAGGCGGAAGCCGCCAAACCGCAACTCGCTCAGCAAATCAAAGCGAAAAGCGAAACTCGCCGGCACCGGTTTTCCGTCAAGCGAGGAACCGCTTCGCCCAGCCGAAACGTAAAAGTCGTTTTGCCAAAAGGTAACATACAAAGCGTCAGGCAGATCTTGAGTGGAAAAACAATTCAGAGAATCGGCCGGTCCCAGACGAAATTGAACTGGCCGGCTCACCGGGGGCAGGGTCTGAGCAAAATCAGGGTCGACGACTGCTCGGATAAAGGTCAACGCGACTTCTGGTAAGCCAAGGTTCTGACCGACCGAACGCAGGCGTCTAGACCAACCTGGATCTACCTTTTTTAAAATTTCGCAAACCTTAACGGCAAAGAACGCTTTGGCAGCGAGGTCCCAAGAAGTTCGAAGCCCCTGCATCGCTTCTTCAAATGGCGTGGGCGAATCCCGATATTGATCGACGGCGGCCTCGAGAGCAGTCGCGATATCCTCCTGGTAATTGAAATGCAGGTACTCCGATATCCCTTGTTGGACGTCGTCGGCTGCCCCCCCGCCCAGGGTAAATAAACTACCGAATAGCTTGATGATTTTGGCGGTCCGTTCGTCTCCCAGTACGTTTTTAGGAAACAAGCGCGGTTCATGCGCTGCCTTAACGGTACCGGCTAGATCCCCGCTCATCGTTGATCCGTTTCAAGCTCCCCGCTTGCGCTCTTTGTTTCGATTCGTCGGCCCCACTCAAAAAGCGGCCTGCACCCAATCGCAGGCGCCCAAAAATAAATAATCCAATTCCCTCCCGGACCGCTCAGACTCTTGCTGCGGGTCCGGGACCTAGCGAACCGGAAATTGGAAGATGGCAACGGGCAGGTCAGGATAAGGTCTCAATGCTCTTTATTAATTGCCCGGTCTTATCCCGCAGACTCGATACTTCCTCTTTGGACAACGGCTTGGACTGATCCTTCCTAACCGCCTCAGCGACTTCCGTTACCCCGTCGGTAATCGTTTTGTAGTTCGAGTGATCTTTGCCGTCGTTATTCGACTTGTAGTTCTGGCTTACGGACTTTAGCTGACTCACCAGCAAACCAGGCAACGGACCTTGGCGGATCAATAACGCCGCTTGTTCGTTATAGTTTTCCGACACCGCGCTAGTCATAATGTTCAGCCCAGTTAACCAACCGGTCGCAAAAGACATGGTCGCCTCTTCCTTGTGAGATCCGGACTTTAATTCTTTGGCGACGTCCCCAGCGATCAGGTCGAGCTTGGTATTTACTTCGTCCCATTTGCCAGCTTTTGCCGCATCTTGAGCTTCTTCAGCTTTGGCTTTGATGTCGGAGGAAACGCTGAAGTCGGAGGATAATTCTGTACTTACCTTGGCGGCTTTTTCCACGCTTTCATAGTCCTGCGCCATAATTGCCACAAAAGCGACGGCAAGACGGACGCCCAGGTTCGAGATCTTCGAGAGGTCGTCCGGGTAATCCGACTTCTCGAAATTTGGGTCTGAGGTTAACTCCCGGACCTTCGTTTTCCAGTCGAACTCGGGTAGCGAGGCGTTAATAGCCTTAAATAGCCAAGTTGGCGACGGCAAGTTGCCACTGCTCGTGATCGTCTTCTCGTCGGGAGTCCCCGCCGGGGTTGCCGGAGCTTTCTGCGCCCGGGCCGTACCGAGGGTAATAATGACTGCTGATAGGACTAACCCTGTCAGCCGGATAGGATGAGGGATTTTCGCCATATACACG
>JAFAHI010000237.1 GCA_019237325.1 Verrucomicrobiota bacterium
TTGAGCTAAGACCAGCCTGGCTCCGTTAAGCAGCGTCCAGAAAAACTCCCACACGGAGACATCGAAACTGAAAGGCGTCTTTTGCAGCACCACATCAGCGGGAGTTAATTTATAGGCTTGCTGCATCCAGTGCAGACGATTGACCACCGCGCGGTGCTCGTTGAGAGCCCCCTTAGGTATACCGGTTGACCCGGAGGTGTAGATAACATAGGCCAGGTGCGAGGAAGTTAACCCTAGCGCTTTAGGATCTGGGTTAGAGCTCTCAGAAGCCTTCTCCGAGCTCAAGGATTCGTCCAGAACCACATGCGGCACGCTGACCGGTGGTTCACCGAGAGCGCTACGTCCGGCGGTATCGCTCAAGAGGAGGACGGGTTGAGCGTCTTCGAGCAGATCCCTTAAACGTTCGGCAGGATAAGTTGGATCCAGAGGAACGTAAGCTCCTCCAGCTTTAAGGATCGCCAGGAGGGCAACTATCAGGTGTGGCCGGCGCTCCGAGCAGAGAGCCACCGGCGCATCAGGTTTAACTCCTTGTTCTATGAGCTTGTGAGCTAGCTGGTTAGCTAAGGCGTTGAGCTGAGCATAAGTTAAGGACGTCTCTCCTTGAACCAAGGCGGTCGCTGCCGGAGTGCGCGCAACTTGCTCTTCAAACAGCTCGTGGATCAGCCTCTCTTTGGGATAAGGCGCCTGAGTTTGGTTGAAGCTTTCTATTAACAGGGCGCGTTCAGCCCGCGGTAAGATATCGAGGTCACAAACTGGAGTCTGCGGAGCGGTTTCTAACTTAATTGCCAGCACCTCAAGAGCTTGTTGCATGTATTGACACAGCCGCTCTGGAGATACTGGCTCAACTACCTGGGCGGTTAATCCTAAATTCTCGCCGCCATCTTCTACCGATAGAGTAAAAGGATAGTTGGTGCGCTCTTGGCCCCCAAGCCACTCGAACGGGAGCGCTCTGTCTTGCGTGGGACTGGAAGTGCTGTGGCGATAGTTAAGCAACAAGCTGAAGAGAGGCGCCTCACTCGGGAGGGAGCTGGCCCGCTGAACCAACGCCAGAGGGGCATGTTCATGGTTTAACACCTCAGCCAAGAGACGGTGGATATGAAGCACCGCCTCTTTAAGGGATGTCTGATCGACATTTAACCGGATCGGCAAGGTATTGATGTAAAGCCCCATGGCCCGGTCCAAGCCCGCACCACGATTTCTACCGAAGAGAACTGTACCAAAGACGACTTGGCTTCTGCCGGTAGTAGCACCCACGACGGCGGCGCAGGCCAAGTGGCACAGGCTAGCCAGGCTCACGCCCAGCTTGCGTGCTTGAGTCCGTAAAGCCGTATTTAGCGATGAACTTAACGAGAGGTGAGCTTCTACTATCTGGCTGCCATCAAGATGAACATCACCCACGTTAAACGGGGCCGTAGGTTCATCGATGTCGGCTAACATCGAGCCAAAGAACGCTTCGTGTTCTTGCGCGCTTACACCCAGCCGGGCCTCAGCCACGAAGTTACGGAAAGGGACAGGTGGTGGTAGTTGATTACCTCGGCCCCCAACCAACGCGAGCACCTCTGCATTAATAAGCTCGAGTGCGAAATGATCGCCGATCAAATGGTGCATCAAGAGCACTACTAACCAACGGCCAGTAGCAGGTTCTCGGGCAATGTAGGCGCGCAAGAGAGGCGCTTGCGTCAAATCAAGCCGATAGTGCCGTGGATCAAATCGCTGGGTAAACTCTTCAACGCCTTCATGAGCTTGGAGTTTAACTTCGGTCACCTCCAATCGAGCGTGGCGCAGAACCACTTGTGCCGGTGAACGTAGCCCTTCCCAAACAAAGGCGGTGCGCAGGATATCGTGACGCTTAATGACTAGTTGCAGCGCACCCAGGTAACGCTGCAATAGCTGCCGGTCTTTGAAGGCGATCCGGCTTATCAGCAGGTAAGGATCACCCTGGGCTGCTAACAGATGGTGGAAGAGAATACCTTCCTGCGGTGGAGTGAGCCCATAGATATCCTGGATATCGGCTACCGGGAAGAGAGCAACGATCTGATCGATCTCGCCCTGCTGCAAGTCGATCAATGGTAGGAGCTCTGGCGTTATATCCAGGGTGTGCTCACTGATGAGGTTAGGGGGAACCGTGATCGATTGCTCTGTTTTTGCGGCTCCAGCCAAATTCAGCGTCCCGGACAGTTTTAATCTGCCGGCAAGACCTGCTAGCGTCGGAGCGGTAAATAGGTCGCGAATCTCGACGCTCAAACCAAGGCGGTGGACGCGTTCTACCAATTCAACTGCGAGAAGTGAATGCCCGCCCAGTTCGAAAAAGTGATCATCGCGCCCGACCCGCTCCACGTGCAGTAAGTCAGCCCAAATCTGGGCCAGGGCTTGTTCGATTGGTCCTTGAGGCGCCTGATAAGCGCGTTGCGATAGTCCGCCGGTGTCCGGAGCAGGCAAGGATTTATGGTCCAGTTTACCGTTGACGGTCAAAGGCAGAGTATCGACGTGCACAAAAGCACTCGGCACCATGTAATCAGGCAGGTGTGTCGCTAACTCAGCGCGCAGAGCACTGATAAACGCTGCTTGATTCTGGCTTTCTTGGAGCGCTGCCTCGCTTGCGAGGCCGACAGTCGCGAAGTAAGCGACCAGGTGTTTCTCTCCCGGAACATCTTCTCGAGCGATAACCGCTGCCTCTTTGATTCCGGCGCATTGACGGAGCCGAGCTTCGATCTCACCGAGTTCGATCCGGAAGCCGCGGAGCTTAACTTGGCCGTCGTTACGACCCAAAAACTCGATATTCCCATCCGGTAAGTAACGGGCCAGATCGCCGGTGCGATACATCCGCGCTTGAGCGTCAGAGCTGAAGGGATCCGACAAAAACCGTTCACGAGTTAATTCCGGCCGGTTGAGGTAGCCCCGCGCTACGCCCACTCCTCCAATGTAGAGTTCCCCAGTTGCCCCTAGAGGGACAGGCTGACCTTGAGGGCCCAGGATATAGATCTGGGTATTGGCGATGGGCCGCCCGATCGGAACAATGGGGCCATCAAACTCTTTGGGACAACTCCAAGCGGTTACGTCGACTGCCGCTTCGGTCGGTCCATAGAGATTGTAAAGCCGGCTCTTTGGCAATAACCGTTGGCACTGGCGCACACTGTCGGGAGCTAAGGCTTCACCACTGCAAACAATTCGCCGCAGCGAACTGCAGCTTTCGACTCCCGAAGTTCCCAGGAAGCTATTCAACATCGAAGGCACGAAATGCAGCGTGCTGACCTGAGCGCTGGTGATTAACTCGATTAGTGCCTTGGGATCTTTGTGGGCTTGAGGTTGAGCTAAGACCAGTTTCGCCCCATTCAGCAGCGTCCAGAAAAACTCCCACACGGAAACATCAAAACTAAAGGGAGTCTTTTGCAGCACGACATCGGCCGGAGTTAGCTCATAAGCTTGCTGCATCCAATGCAGACGATTAACTACCGCGCGATGCTCGTTGAGAGCCCCTTTCGGTTTACCGGTTGACCCAGAGGTGTAGATCACATAGGCCAGATGCGACGAGGTTAATCCCAGTAATTTCGGATCCGGATTGGAAGTATTGGAAGTTTTCTCCAAGCTCAGGGATTCATCTAGAGCTAGATGCGGCACGCTGATTTTTTCGTGCCCCAGAGCGTGGCGTCCCTCGGCATCGCTCAAGAGCAGGACTGGCTGGGCATCCTCGAGCAGGTCCCTCAAACGTTCAGTAGGATAAGTTGGATCCAGAGGAACATAAGCTCCTCCGGCTTTGAGAATCGCTAGGAGGGCGACTACCAGGTGTGGTCTACGTTCAGAGCAGAGGGCCACTGGCGCATCGGGTTGCACTCCTTGCTCAATCAACTTGTGAGCGAACTGATTGGTTAAGGCGTTAAGCTGAGCATAAGTCAATGACGTCTCTCCTTGAACAAGCGCGGTCGCTTCTGGTGTCCTTTCGACCTGCCGTTCAAACAACTCATGGATCAGACACTCTTTTGGATAGGGAGCATCG
The DNA here is from genome assembly GCA_019237325.1 of Verrucomicrobiota bacterium. Lineage (GTDB taxonomy): Bacteria > Verrucomicrobiota > Verrucomicrobiia > Chthoniobacterales > JAFAMB01 > JAFAVN01. The sequence continues at coordinate 3,995 of JAFAHI010000237.1, forward strand.
GTCTGGTTCCAATTGTTGAGTAGCAGCGCTTTTTCGTCTGGTTCAAGTATCTCGATCTGCTCGATTGGCCTATCGGGAGCCCGTACCATGCCTTCAAGCAGGCGTAGCAAGTAGGAGCGGTGATGCTCCATGGCTGCGGAGTCAAAGAGCGCGGTCGAGTAATTCAACGCTCCGCTGATGGCGCCTTGTTCTTCGGTCAAGGTGAGTTCAAGATCGAACCGCACCCTGTCTGGCGTTCCACCGGCCACACTGATTTCCAGGTCAGGGAAATCCAAAGCCGGGTAATCGTGATTTTGCCAGCTGAACATCACTTGGAATAACGGGCTGTGATCAAGCCGGCGCGGCGGTTGCACGATTTCAACGACCTGTTCGAATGGTAAATCCTGATGTTGCTGTGCTCCCAGTATGGTGTGCCGGACCCTGGCTAAGAAGTCGCGCACGGTGGGCGATCCCGACAGATCGATCCGCAAGGCCAGGGTATTAACAAAGAAGCCGATCAAGTTGTGTAGCTCAGCCCGATTACGGTTGGCGCTTGGGGTACCAATGACCACTTCTGGCTGGTTTGAGAGCCGGGTCAGCACCGCTGCCCAGGCCCCTAGCAACGTCATAAACAAAGTCGCCCCACAACGGTGGCTCAGCGCTTTGAGCTGAGCGCTTAATTCCTTACCGATGTGGATGGGGACACTTGCCGCGCTAAAAGATTGTTCTGCCGGCCGGGGCCGGTTGGTTGGCAGCTCCAAAAGCACTGGCGCGTCAGCCAAGGTCTCACGCCAATAGTCGACTTGCGTTTCGAGGCGTTCACCCGAGAGCCACTGCCGTTGCCAGGCCGCGTAGTCTGGGTACTGGATCGTTAAGGGAGCCAGCGGTTCGTCGGTTTGACCTTGAACAAAGCCACGATATAGCGCGTTCAACTCGGCAATGAGTACGCCTATCGACCAGCCATCGGTGACGATATGGTGCTGGGTTAAAATGAAAAGATGCTCATCTTTTCGGAATGTGGCTTGACAATCCTGGTCCAAAAAATTCAGGCGGAGCAGGCGGCCGCGGATCAATGGACCCCGGGTGAGGTCGAAAGCGGTGTGGATCTCTTTAGCAATCAGCTCTTGGATTGTTTGTTGATCCTCAGGATCAACGTCCTCTTCGATGAGGCTAAACCCGCAGTCCGGCGCCAAAAGTTGAACTCGAGTTTGGCCAGATAAAGTGACAAAAACGCTGCGGAGTGCTTCGTGACGCGCCACTAAGCGCCCAAGGCTGTGGAGCAAGGCGGCTTTATTCAAGACGCCGCTAAAGCGTAAAACAATCGGGATATTGTAAGTAGAACTGGTCTGTTCGAGTTGAGCTAGAAACCAAAGCCGTTGTTGTGCAAAGGAGAGAACCAGCGGTTCGGCGCGGGAGACCGATTGGATGGAAGGCAGCGATACCGTACTCGACGAGCTTAATAGATCGGTGATGGCTTGAGCGCAGCCCGACAGGGTCGGCTCTGCAAATAGCGTCGCTAAAGGTAAGCCGACTTCGAAGCTTTGCTGGACCTCCGCGATCAGACGCACCGCTAAGAGCGAGTGGCCTCCCAAGTCAAAGAAGTGATCGTTGCGACCGACTCTCTCGACATTGAGTAGCTCAGCCCAGATCGCAGCGAGAGCTTCTTCGATCGGGCCTTCGGGAGCCTCGTACCTGCGTTGTAATAGCGCACCGGCATCCGGGGCAGGTAAAGCTTTGCGGTCAAGTTTGCCGCTGGGAGTCAGCGGCAAAGCCTCCAGCTGTACAAAAGCACTGGGCACCATGTAGTCGGGTATGCGTGTTGCTAACTCGGCGCGCAGTGCACTGATGAACGCAGCCCGATCCGCTTCCTCTTGATCCAGACTATGGTGGAGCGCTGCCTCGCCTCGGACGAGCGGGAGCTCGTCCCTACCGGTGGTGAAATAGGCGACCAAACGTTTATCTCCCGCAACATCTTCCCGGGCGATAACGGTTGCTTCTTTGATTCCGGCACATTGACGTAGCCGGGTCTCAATCTCACCGAGCTCAATACGGAAGCCGCGCAGCTTAACTTGACTATCGTTACGGCCTAGGAACTCGATATTACCGTCGGCCAAATATCGGGCTAGATCGCCCGTGCGATACATCCGCGGCTCACCCCTATCGGAGCTAAAGGGATCTAGTAAAAACCGCTCGCGGGTTAGCTCCGGCCGGTTGAGATAACCTCGCGCAACGCCGGCTCCACCAATGTAGAGTTCCCCAATTACTCCCAAAGGGACTGGCTGACCTTGAGGATCCAGAATATAGATCTGCGTATTAGCATTCGGGCGTCCGATAGAGATTGGCCCGGAATCAAAGTCCTTAGGACAACGCCACAAAGTCGCGCACACTGCGATCTCAGTAGGCCCATAGGCGTTTAACAGGGTCGTGGGTGCGGGAGCCAGCGCCTTTAGCAGGTCTCGGGAAGGAGCATCTCCGCCTAGGATCAGCGTAGGGAGCGCTTTAGCCCAGAGCTCTGGTTCGGTGTTACTCTGTAAAAGGGCTGGAGGTAACAATGCATGAGTGAGCCCATGAGTGCTGATGTAATCGAGTAACGCGCTGCCCTGTCGCTCTTGAACGGTGGGTAGATAGAGCGCTGCTCCTGAACCCAGCGCCATGAGTAGTTCCCAAACCGATGCATCGAAACTCAAGGAAGCAAATTGGAGCACCCGGCTCTCGGAGCTGAGTTTGAGCGCTTCGGTGGTCCAGGACACCAGGTTCAGTGCGTTACGGTGCTCGACCAAGACCCCTTTGGGTTTGCCGGTTGAACCGGAGGTGTAGATGACGTAGGCCAGGTGCGAGGGCCTGAGCTCCGGTACCTTGGGATTGAGTTGGATCGGCTCAAGAGTCAGTACATCGTCCAGGCTTAAGCCAGGGTAAGCGGAACAAACTTCTTCGCCGAGTGCGCTGCGTCCGACAGAGTCAGTCAGTATAACAGAAGGTAGCGCGTCTTGGAGTAGGTCAACGAGCCGTTGCTGCGGTAGCGCTGGATCCAGGGGGAGGTAAGCGCCACCGGCTTTCAGAATGGCTAGGAGTGCTACAATCAGGTGTGGCCGGCGCTCGGTGCATACCGCTACTAACGCATCGGGTTTAACGCCTTGTTCAATCAGCTGAAGAGCTAGTCGATTCGCTGAGCCGTTAAGTTGGGCATAACTTAAAGAGACCTGATCTTGAACAACCGCGACTGCTTCAGGGTTTTTCTCAACCTGCTGTTCAAACAATTCATGGAAACAGAGCTCTTTTGGATAGGGCGCCTGGGTCTGGTTCCATTCGTGAATTAATAGTTCGCGTTCCGCGGGTGGCAGAATATTCAGTTCGCAGACCGGAGTTTCAGGAGCGTTTTCAAGCTTATCCACTAGCTCTTCAAGAGCTTGCCGCATGAACTCACACACCCGCTGTGGAGCGATCGGCTCCAGCACTTGCGCAGTTAAGCCGAGGTTACTACCCCCATCTTCCACCGATAACGTAAAAGGATAGTTTGTACGTTCCTGGCCTCCGAGCCATTCGACCGTTTGCTCTTTGCCGGCAGTCTCAGGTGAAGCGGCACTATTATTATGGCGGTAGTTTAGCAGGGCACTGAACAGAGGCACCCCACCAGCGAGAGCGCTGGCACGCTGAGCCAAGGCTAAAGGAGCGTGTTCATGATTTAAGAGCTCAGCCAAGAGGCGGTGAGTATGAAGCACCGCCTCCTTAAGAGGTCTATGATCGAAATCTAGCCGGATCGGTAAAGTGTTAATGAACAAGCCCATGGCCCGATCCAGAGTGGCAGTCTGGGAACGACCAAAAAGGACGGTGCCAAAGACCACTTGGCGACGGCCGCTGCTAGCGCCCACTACCGCAGCCCAAGCCAGATGGCAGAGACTAGCCAGACTGACCCCAAGCTGGCGAGCCTGGGAACGTAACCGCCCGTTGAGTGAAGCGCTTAAAGGCAGATGCGCCTCAACGATTTGACTGCCGTCGTGGTGGACATCGTTTAAAGCAAACGGAATCGTCGGTTCATCAATATCCGCTAAAAGAGAGCTAAAAAACGCTTCGTGTTCTTGAGCGCTCAAACCCAACCGCGCTTGGGCTACCAGATCACGGAAAGGCAAAGGAACAGGAAGGATTTGTCCATTATCCTCAAGCAGAGCCTGAACCTCGGAATGCATGAGTTCGACAGTGGAATGATCCCCGAGTAGATGATGGAGCAGGAGCACCACCAACCAGCGGCCCGTAGAAGGTTCTTGCGCGATGACCACTCGCAAAAGAGGGGCCTGAGTCAGGTCGAGCCGGTAGCGACGCGGATCAAAACGCTGGGCTAACTCTCGAGCGCCTTCGTGGGCTTTGAGTTGTAGCTCGGTGACCTCCAGTTTGACGTTGCGCAATACCACTTGAGCCGGTGCGCGCAGTCCTTCCCATACAAAAGCGGTGCGCAAGATATCGTGCCGGTCAATGACCACTTGGAGAGCAGCCAGATAAGGCTCTAATATTGCGCGCTCTTTAAAGGCCATTTGGACCATCAACAGGTAAGGATCACCTTCGGTCGCTAATAGATGATGAAAAAGGATGCCCTCCTGGAGCGGAGAAAGAGCGTAGATATCCTGGATATTGGCGACAGGGAATTCTTGGACGATGCGATCGATCTCACTCTGCTCCAATTCAACTAAGGGTAGGAGCTCCGGAGTAATACGCTCAGTCTCTTTAGTAATGAGATTCGCTGGAACCGGGATGGTGTTGTCTTCTGTCAGCGTGGCAGCCAGGGCGGCCAAGGTTGGTGTAGTGAACAGATCGCGGACTTCGAGGCTAAGTCCAAGCCAACGGACACGTTCTATCAGTTCGATGGCCAGCAGGGAGTGGCCCCCGAGCTCAAAAAAGTGATCGTTGCGGCCAACTTGCTCCAATCCGAGTAACTCGGCCCAGATAGTAGCGAGAGCCTGTTCGACATCGCCTTCGGGAGCCTGGTAAATGCGTTGTAATAGGGCGGTGGCATCCGGGGCAGGTAAAGCTTTGCGATCAAGTTTACCACTGACGGTTAAAGGCAATGCTTCTAGCTGCACAAAAGCACTGGGCACCATGTAGTCGGGCAAGTGCGTCGCTAACTCAGTGCGCAGGGCACTGATAAACGCTGCTTGATCGTGACTTTCGTGGAGCGCTGCCTTGTCCCTACCGATGGTGAAGTAGGCGACCAGGCGTTTTTCTCCAGGAAGATCTTCCCGGGCGATCACCGCTGCTTCTTTAATTCCGCTGAATTGACGCAACCGGGTTTCAATCTCGCCCAATTCAATCCTGAACCCGCGCAGCTTTACTTGGCTATCGTTACGGCCCAAGAACTCGATATTGCCATCGGGCAGGTAGCGGGCCAGATCCCCGGTGCGATACATCCGCGCTTGAGCGTCGGAGCTGAAAGGATCAGGCAAAAACCGCTCGCGAGTTAGTTCCGGCCGGTTGAGATAGCCCCGCGCTACGCCTGCTCCTCCAATGTAGAGTTCTCCGATTACCCCTGAAGGGACGGGCTGGCCTTGAGGGTCCAGGATGTAGATTTGAGTATTAGCGTTAGGCCGCCCGATTGCAATCGGGCCGGAATCAAAATCCTTGGGACACCGCCACAGAGTTGCGCACACCGCGATCTCAGTAGGGCCGTAGGCGTTTAACAGAGTATTCGTTCCCGAAGCCAGAGCTTTTAGCAGTTCTCTGGAAGGAGCTTCTCCTCCCAGGATCAGGGTAGGGAGCGCTTGAGCCCAGCGCTCTGGCTCGGTGCTACTTTGTAACAGCGCTGGGGGTAACAATGCATGGGTGAGTTTGTTGGTTTTAACGTAATCG
>JAFAHI010000281.1 GCA_019237325.1 Verrucomicrobiota bacterium
TACCGGTGAGGCCGCACGTCTCCCTTAGAAAATGAGCAAGCAACAAGCGAGGTTCTACCTCGGCTTCGTGCAAGACTCCGTTGACACGGATCTTAACGGATATGTTCATGGGTGCTCTCCTTCAGAATCGGAAAGACGTCCCCCCAAGCCCATTCAACTAAAACATCCTGGAGAAGCCAAGCAAGATAAATTCATAGGAGTTCAGGAGTTCAAGGAGTTCAAGGAGGAAGGCGTGTCTGCGTATGGGCGTTTCGGCGTCTCGGTGTTTGGGCGATGCAGCGGAACGATGAACGGGTGAAGGAGCGTGTGGTGGCTGGACGGGTTGTTTTCTCGGGAATATTATCGGGGGGCAGGCCATCACCTCTTTGGGAGAAAGTGTTAGCTTTCCCCGCCCACAATAATCATGAAATCGCGACGAGAATTCTTCTTTGCTTTGGGTGGTTTCACCATGACGGCTCTTCTGTCGGTTAGTAGGGGTGAAAACTCAGGCGCGCAGAAAATGGTCACGGTCCGCCTGATCGGGCCGGACGGAGATCTCACCGGACCAATTTCCGTTCCTAAAGTTATTAAAACCGACGCCGAGTGGCGGAAGATACTGACCGATGAACAATATCGGATCGCTCGTGGCAAAGGCACTGAACCTGCCTTTTGCGGCACGCTGCTGGATAATCATCGCGAAGGCATCTATCACTGCATTTGTTGCCAGTTACCGCTTTTTTCGTCCTCCGCTAAGTTCAACTCAGGAACGGGTTGGCCGAGCTTTTTCCAGCCAATTGCCAAAGAGAATGTTACGATGAACCAGGACAACAGTTTCGGGATGGTCCGCACCGAGATTTTGTGCACTCGCTGCGACGGGCATCTTGGACATGTGTTCGACGATGGTCCACGCCCGACCGGACTACGTTTTTGCATGAATTCCGCTTCGCTGACCTTCGTTGATCAAGGTAAAGAGGTTCCGGAAGTCCCCAAGTAGTCGGCTGTCCGCTAGTGAAGCGCGGGCAGAAGTTTGGTAGATGAGGCGAGGCTCCCGATCGTCCTTTAAGTGGCTGCGGAGAATTGAGCCTCTGTAGGTTACCTGGTTCTGTAAGGCCGCTGGACGTGCCGAGCCGCGGGTCAACGTTTTGCAGCTGCATTGGGTGGGAATTCGAGAAAAGGTGAGGCAGATTGGTCCAACGGTGCGCCAGTCCGCAACCGCAATGCAAACCCCAGCTCGGCGAGGCTTCCGGCCTAGCAAAACCTTGAGTATAAGCACATCAGCGGCTTCGTTAACATCATAGGGCCGGAAGGGAGCCTGGCCCCACCAAACTAGGTCGCAGCTTCGCGGCTGATACGCTTCGCTTCGAAATCGCCCTTTCGCCGGTGCGCCCATTCGCCCATTCGCCCCGTCGCCGTTTCGCCGACACGCGCCCTTTCACCTATCACTTTTCACTTTTCACGTCCTCGGCATTGCCATTCACCTACCGCCCCGCTACTCTCGGCCCCTTCATGTTCGAGGCATGCCAGGGAAAAAACCTTTGGAATAGGGGTGAACAAAACAACCCGAGTATTTCTTCGGGCAGTTCACATCTCACCTACTCGATTCACCCGTGACGAATTCTATCTCTACCGCCGAACATGCTCGTCCCAACCACCCCTTTGCCTCGTCCAGGAACCAAGTCGTGGGTCAACGAATTTCACCCTACTAGATCAGTCCTATCGTTTCTTGCCGGGTTTATTCCGGTAGCCACTGTTATCGGAGTTATTTGTTTCCGCGGGGTGCTTGACGCCCCGGATGCCTCGGCGAAAAAGCAGGTTCGCTTTTCTGCATTGGATGAGCTCTCGCGCTCGGATTCATACCGACCCAGCTAACTCACAATTCGAAGGATGTTTCATCAATGTTTCCGGGCAATTGCCCTGCAATCACGGCGGATCTTTGGCAGAGCTTCCGGACGGATCCCTCGTTTGCACCTGGTACGCGGCATCAAGCGAAGCAGCGCCCGACGCGCGGATTTTCTGTTCCCGTCTACTAAGAGGTAGCCGGACCTGGACCGAGCCCGAAGTCATCGTTGGGCCACAAACCCCGATACAAGGTCACTGGCTCGCAAATAAATCCGTCGGAGACACCGTGCTTTTCCTAGATCGCGAGCAGTGTGTCTGGCTTTTCTTTGCTGGGGTCGCCATCGGAGGATGGTCAGGAGCCCATGTCGATTTCGTGGTGTCACACGACTTCGGCCGGCATTGGTCGCCGGTGCAACGGTTGATTGACGGGTTCGGCCAGTCACCGCGGAGCAAGTTGCTCGAGCTGGCCGATGGTCAGGTTATGATCCCACTCTCCTCCTGGTTATTCCATTGGGAGGGTTACACCGTTTGCTTGAACCTGCGTCATGGTCAGGTGATCAACAAAAGCGTCGCCGCGAAAATCCCCGGACCAGAAAATAGCCAGCCGACTCTGGTAACTCTTAAAAATCGTGACGTCGTCGCTTACCTCCGAAATCCCCGGGGCGGTTCAGTTTTGTTCTCAAGATGGGATCCCGGACTGAACCAATGGTCGCCGGCCAAGCCTATTAATTTGCCAAGCCCGGACTCAGCGGTTGATGCTGTTGCTTGTGAAAACGGGGTACTAGTTGCCTACACCTCCGACCGAGTGCACCGATTTGGTATGAGCGTCGCTTGGTCTGCGGACGGTGAGCATTTTTCTCAGCTCACAAGGTTAGGAGATCGTGCCGATGTCAGTGTCTCCTATCCAACCATGATCCGATCCAGCGACGGTGAATATCACCTGATCTACACCTACGCCGGCCGTTCGATGATCAGGTATGTTCATCTGCCGAAACAATGGATCCACGATGAGGTTGCTAAGGTTTGTGAGGCCGGCGCCATCTCAGGTAACGACCATCATTTGCCCGACGAGTCAGCAAAGAGGTAGTCAGAACCCACGTCCTCCTGACGCACTCGCTCTTTGCTGGCGGTATTCTGCGTAGGTAGCTTTGGCGCGTTTCTCTAGCGAAACCGACTTCTGCCCCTTTGCGATTTTGACGGCTTCCTGAAATGAAGCTTCAATTTTGGTCTCGTCAGCACCCATAGCCGCGAGAAACACACCGCGCAGCCGGTGCAGTTCGGCGCCCACTTCGTTTGCCATTCCTTACGGTATGCGTACTTTTATGCGTTACGAGGACTGCCCCGGTTTATGAAGTGCAACATAACTCCAGTAAGGTGCTTTCTTGGGTGAATTCAGGGAAAACCGTGATTATTCAACGCCGAAATGTTCCTGTCGCTAAATTGGTCCCTGCCGAAGACAAGGCGACGCCACCTTTGCCCGAGTTTCTCAAGCGTCTGAAGCAGACTTACAAAAAGCGTGTGCTTCCGGACTCAGCCAGAATCTTGAATGAACTGCGCGAGGACAGGTTTTGACGATTTACTTCGATACCGGGATTTTGCTCAAGCTCTACTCGGCCGAAGCGGATTCAGCGAAGGCGATTGCGCTCGTGCAGCGCTTCGGCAGTCCAATTTGCTTCACTGACCTACAGGATGCCGAGCTTCGGAATGCTCTGTACCGCAAGAACGCCCGGAACGAGATTTCCCGCCCGGAATTTAAGGAAGGCATTACGAGATCTGCAGAGCGATATCGACCAGGCAATTCTTCAGCCTCCGTCGATTGAGTGGAGAGAAGTTTTTGCCGAAGCGAAGCGCTTAACCTCCAAGTATGCTTTTTCTACTCAATGCCGGACTCTGGATACTCTGCATGTCGCTTCTGCGTTAAGCCTCGGAGTTGCCTCGATGGGTGCGACCGACGAGCGTCAACGGGTTTTAGCACGCAAGGCCGGTCTTAAGGTTGTCGGCTTTTAGTGTCCTGTCCCATAAATAGCATGGCTTTCGTCCTTGGGCGCTCACGAGCCCAGTAGATCGTCGTTTGCCCTCTCACCCCCTCGAGCAGCCCGAAGCGGTCAATCGGACACTTTGTGAAATTTTCAGCCGACCTCATTAGCCTCCCACAAAAAATTGGTTCGGATTGACCTGGCCGATATTTCTCGAGAGCGCGGTTTAGGACATCTATGACACGTGTGCAACAGCCCGCGACCAATACGGCACAGGAAGCTCTTTGATTGACTTCGATCGGGACAGTGTGCTGCGCATCAACAAGAGTTATGCACCACAACCGGCCGCGACGCCGTCCCCGACCGCCAGCCCTTAGCAACAACTAAACTCGGGGCAAATTTTTCAATGACAAGTCGCGCCTATCGAACATCAGGAGGCGTTTCTTTCTGCCACCGGCGACATAGATGTTAGTGGCGACCCTGAGGAACCCGAAGCTTTACGTTGGCGCAGATAGGGCGGCGGGGACGATGGACGCACGGGTTCTCCAGATTCTGGATCCATGGCTTCAGCGTTCGGGCAACGCATCCAGGACTTCTAGTCGGAGACGTTGAGTAGGTTGGTCCGTCGAGTCTGCGAGGAGTGCGTCATCGACGGCGGTCAGCGCGAGCCGGGGCTGGTGCTGCGCCAGAAGCATCTCGCCGGCGCGCCTGCAGACGGCACTGCTTTTCGGGAGCCTGGCCAATCCGAATGAGCGAAGGAAGCCGGCGCGCTTGGAGTCAGTTTCAAACCCCGCGAGCGCGATATGCAGCAATGGGTGATTGGGAAGGAAAATTAAAGCGTTTCGAATCCATTCTTCGGTTAGGTTTGAATTCGTCAAAAGTGCATTTTCCACCCACTCGGCAATTGTTACGTCGCTGGCCGGGAAGATCGTTCGATCACCTCCGGTACTGAAAAACCACCTTATGAAACTCGCGTTCGGGCCAACACCTTGCACCAAATCCCTCAATTGCTTCGCTAGCTTCGATCTGTGTTCCTCATCGACTGCGACAAGCGAGCCGTCGTCTGAAAATTCGAGCCCACTTGCGATAACAGAGAGCGATTCAAGTTGCCGAGTTTGTATGGGCGAGTTGGTCATCGAAACGGAGGAACCTGTGTTTACTGTGCTGCCACGCGCTTCTTGCACCTGCCGAGCCAGCTCGACGGGAGTAGTCGCGTCCCAGAGCTTGGCAGTCTTGTCCCAGCTGACTGTCAGAATCCGGGTACCGTCCGCATTAAACCCCGCCCACGGGACCGTATCTTGATGGTCAAAGGAGGCAATCAGTTTGCCTGAGGCCGCATCCCAGAGTTTAGCGCTTTGGTCCCCGCTTGCCGTCAGGATCCGAGCACCGTCAGGACTGAACGCCGCATGATAGAGACCATTTGGATGGTCGAAGGAAGCGATCAGCTTGCCCGAGGCCGCATCCCAGAGCTTGGCGCTTTTGTCTCTGCTTGCCGTCAGGATCCGAGCGCCGTCGGGACTGAACTCCGCTTGAAAGACCTCATCCTGATGGGCAAGGGACTTGAGGAGCTTGCCGGTGGCTGCATCCCAGAGCTTGGCGCTGTGATCCGCGTTCGTCGTGAGGACCCGAGCGCCGTCCGGACTAAAATGAACTCGCCACGACGGCCGACCCGCCTCCAGGAACGCGTACCCTAGCGAGATCGGACTCAGGCGGCCGAAGGAGCAAATAAGCCTGCCCGAGGCCGCATCCCAAAGGCTTGCACTGTTACCTTCACTTGTCGTGAGGATCCGAGCGCCGCCCGGACTAAACACCCCGTACCAGAGACCTGCAATCTCGGGATCGGCAAAGGAGGCCATAAGCTTGCCCGAGCCCGCATCCCAGAGCTTGGCGGTTGAATCCTCGCTTGCCGTGAGGATCCGAGCACCATCCGGACTGAACTCCGCGTGGTTGACCACGTCCTGATGGGCAAAGGAGGCCATAAGCTTGCCCGAGTCCGTATCCCAGAGCTTGGCAGTTTTGTCGTCGCTCGCCGTGAGGATCCGTGTGCTGTCCGGGCTAAACGCTGCGTGAAAGACCGGACCGAGATGTTCAAAGGAAGCGATGAGCTTGCCTGAAGCCGCATCCCAGAGCTTGACGCTATGGTCCGTAGTTGCCGTTAGAATCCGAGCGCCGTTCGGACTAAAGGCCGCGTTCTCAACAGTATCCTGATGGACAAAGGAGGCTACGGGCTCGCCCGAGGTCGCATCCCAGAGCTTGGCGGTCTCGTCTTTGCCCGCCGTCAGGATCCGGGTACCGTCCGCACTAAACGCCGCTTGCAAGACCTCGTCCTGATGGTTAAAGGAAGCGATCAGCTTGCCTGAGTCCGCATCCCAAAGCCTGGCTCTGTGATCCGCGCTCGCCGTTAGAATCCGAGTACCGTCCGGACTGAACGCAGCGTGGTTGACCGCGTCCTCATGGCCAAAGGAGGCGAGGAGCTTGCCCGAGGCCGCATCCCAGAGTTTGGCGGTTTTGTCCTCGCTTGCTGTGAGGATCAGAGTGCCGTTCGGACTAAAAGTCGCGTCGTTCACGCTATCCTGATGGTCGAAGGAAGCAATGAGCGTACCCGAGACTGCATCCCAGAGCTTAGCGGTTTTGTCCGCGCTTGCCGTCAGGATCCGAGCGCCGTCCGGACTAAAAGTCGCGTTCCTGACGCTATCCTGATGTTCAAAGGAGGCGATGGGCTTACCCGAGGCCGCGTCCCAGAGCTTAGCGGTTTTGTCTTTACTTGCCGTGAGAATTTGAGCGCCGTCCGGACTGAACGTCGCGTCGTTGACCTCGTCCTGGTGGAGAAATGAGGCGAGGAGCTTGCCGGTGGCCGCGTCCCAGAGCTTCGCAGATTTATCCGCGCTCGCCGTCACGATCCGTGCACCGTCCGGGCAGAACGCAGCGCGCCAGATCCAATCATGATGGGCAAAGGAGGCGAGAAGCTTGCCGGTGGCCGCATCCCAGAGCTTGGCGGTCCCGTCCGCGCTCGTCGTCAGAATCCGTGTGCCGTCCGGACTAAACACCCCCTGCAAAACACTACCCTGATGGGCAAAGGAGCCGAGCAACTTGCCCGAAGCCGCGTCCCAAAGCTTGGCCGTTTTGTCCGCGCTTGCAGTCAGGATCCGAGCGCCGTCCGGACTAAATTCCACATTCTCAACAGGCTCCTGATGTTCAAAGGACGTGATGGGCAACGGCAACGCCTTTTCACGATGCACGATTAGCTCCTGGAAGAATCGCTCTGAAGCAGCCTGATTTTCAGGGTCGAACTTGATTGCACGCGCCAGAAGAGCAATTCCCTCTCGCCACTCTCCGACTTGGAACTGTCGCTCCGCTTGGTTGAAACTCGCCCAGCTTGCCCGCCGCAGCTGTTCCCGCAGCGTCGCTGTTAACTCTGCCTCTGACGCTAAGGCTTTCTTGCTTCGCAGTTCTTCTACTTGGGCCTTGGTCGCAAGACGCTCAGCATTCTGCCGCTGGCGTTCAGCGCGGAACCATTGCAATCCGGCCAATATCGCTAAAACGCTGATCGCGGTCATCACTGCGTAACGAATCCGCGCTCGGGCCTGCCTTCGCCGGTTTCGCTCGGCGACGCTCGCGTAGATGTAATCAGCCTGTTCCCGGCTAAGGGATAGCCCAAAGTCTTTGGCGAGCTTTTCACCCTCCGATAGATGGAGTCCCGGTTCGAGGAGGTCATCCTTTTGTTTTCCCCGGCTCAGCCAGAGCTTAAGGCCCGAATCCAGCCGATCCCGCATCCGCAGAAACTCGCGGTTTTCTTTCAACCACTCTCTGACGCGCTGCCATTCTCGAAGCAGCGCCTCGTGCGC
>JAFAHI010000248.1 GCA_019237325.1 Verrucomicrobiota bacterium
TTCAGGGTCGTCGCTACAATCTTGGAAGCCTCGGTTAGCAACCGCTTCTGTGCCTCCTCCTCTATTCCTACGTTAGTCTGAATCGATAAATAAGGCATAACTCGTTCTTTAAGCAGAGTCCGTCGAGGTGCAAGAACAAGAAACCAAAACAGCAAACACAACCAAAGTAATCGCGAATGGACACGAATTGAACCGCGGATACACGCGATGAAACAGATCAACCGCAGATTTCCGTGTCAGGTTGGGAATATTGTGAGGTAAAGGAAAGCGCCCCCGACTAGGCGTGCCATGCAACGCCAACTCGACTTCTTCGAGCGTTACCTCAAGGGCGGGTTATAAGTTTTAAGTTATAGGTTTTAGGTTGTAGGTTTTAAGTTGGACGCCAGACGTAACTTACAACTTAAAACCTATAACTTAAAACTGATAACCTAAAACCCCGCCCCCGTGGAATCTTTCAATTATCTGTCGGTCCTGATTTCGATTATCCTCGGGTTAGCTATCGCGCAGGTCTTGCAGGGTGTCCGTGGACTTGTCCTGACCAGGTCAAAGGTGAAGCTGTATACGCCCACCGTTATTTGGACCGGGATGGCGCTACTAATAGCGATCCAGGGTTGGTGGGCTAGCTTCAGCATGCATCAGCAGGCCAGATGGAATTTTTTGGGGCTCCTGACCATCGTTCTACAGGCGACCACTGTTTATATGATCGCTGCTTTGATCTTGCCCGACGCTAAGGGAGACAAAACAGTCGATCTACGGGAGCATTACTTCGCTCATCGCCATTGGTTTTTTGGCGCCGTCCTTAGCAGCGTCGTCTTTAGCTTGTTAAAAGAGCTCGTCCTTTACGACCGGCTTCCCCATCCGCTCAACCTGGGCTTTCAGGTCGCCTTCGGTGCTATCGCGATCATTGCAATGCTGCTTCGTCGGGAGTGGTTGCATAAACTTTTAGCTCCCGTTTCAGCGCTGCTTTTCCTGCTCTACATCGCGCTGATCTTCCGCAATCTGCACCAATGATCTAGCCTCCTCCGGCAGGCGCGGGATCAAAAACAGCTCCGTAGGCGCGGCATCTTAATTTGGAGCGTCGGTTAATTAAAATGTCGCTCCTAACGGAGCTCGTCGCGCGTATGTTACCGAGCCATAAAGATTTCGCTCCTACGGAGCTGATTACCGTTTCCCGGCGGTCAGGCCGCTGACGCTGTTCACCGATCCTCGACACACTAACTGATCTTCACGCGATCCAGCAATTCGTTGATCGAGTTTTCAAGATCCGTGAGCGTCACTGATGTCGACGGCGGCCAATCTCGCGTGTTAATGGTAAATGCCCAATCAACTCCATCGGTCCGGGACGACGCTAGACAAGATGAGCCCGGGCCGTCGCCCCTCCGGCTACAACCCGGCGCTCGAGAGCCGTTGCCGTACACAGCGTGCCGATGAATGAACCCGGCTAACGTCTCGGCCGCCGCTCCGATCCCATAATTGGCGTCTCCTACCTCATTGATCTGTCCATTGCCGCCGTACACATAAGGCACCGGGGACTGAGAGGGCAGGTCAATCGGGCTCAGCCCAAACCCTTGATCTTCCACAATTGCGTCGGCACTTGTGCGTTCCGACGGTGACGTTGACATCACCTTTACCTCGCTGAATCCGACCGGTCTTAGCAGCCGCGCATTTATGTAATCGATATAGGTCTCTCCGGTGATATGCTCGACAACTATCCCGGCCAAAAGATAAGCATAGTCCGAGTCTTTCTTGTCCCTACCAGGGGAAAAATCCAACATTCGTCCGTACATGTAGCGGGCCACGTCGAGCTTGGTTACCGGGTGAGTTAGACCTAGGTCCAACGCAATCGAGCGCATGTGAAAGGTTGGATTGAAGCCGGTTCGGGCCTCATCGTATCCAGCACTGCTATCTAAAAGCTGTTGTATCGTTATGCTATCATTACGCGTATCGAACGGGTCTGAGAACCCGAGCAATGGATAAACCGATGTCGTAGGCTTTAATTTGTTGTCGTCGTATAACGATTGCACCGCTGCTTCCAGAAATATTTTGCTACAGCCGGCTAACAAAAACCTGGTGAACGATTCGGTAATTCTATATCCGGGCTCAGCCCAAGTGTAAGCGCGCGAGAAGATAATTATCCCGTCGCTACCCACGGCCAATTGCGCTGCCCGGACTCCGTTTGCTTGCATAAATCGGTGCATTATTTGGTCGAGCTCGGCTAGTTCGGAAACAGCCTCCCCCGCCACGGTCCACTCGCGGTTCAAAGAGGCGTCCTGGGTCGCAAAGATTGCCGCGTAGATAGGGTTAGCGGTGGAAGCGCCCCCTTGCACACAGATGGGATAAAACCCGTTGGCGACCTGGTGATCCAATTCGGCCTGGTACTCTGTTCCCGTCATCCCGTTCCGTATGACCCAGGGGCCGACAGCATCGTCTTTGAATAGCGAGCAATAGGCCAAGTCACCGGAAACGGCGACAAGAGCCGGGCGATAAGCAGCGAGGTCGTATCCAGGCAGTTTCGTCTCGGCATTGAATACCATCTGATAGTGCGAGGCCGAATCTGAAGAATGCATGTGCCACTTCACATAGACGGGGTTCGAATGCCAAATAGCCG
The DNA here is from genome assembly GCA_019237325.1 of Verrucomicrobiota bacterium. Lineage (GTDB taxonomy): Bacteria > Verrucomicrobiota > Verrucomicrobiia > Chthoniobacterales > JAFAMB01 > JAFAVN01. The sequence continues at coordinate 2,609 of JAFAHI010000248.1, forward strand.
CATAACGCCGGTCGTCCCTACTTCCGTAGACGGCCACAGAACGCAGAATCATTCTCTGGTCAGCTGCGTTCGCATTCTCATTCTCAAAAGTTCCCTCATTTGCTGGCGCTCCGCTCGGCATACCGCAGCGAGCTAGCCAAGGGCCGTTGATGTCACGCTCGAATACCGCCGCGAATACCGCATTATTGGATGGTCCAGTCGCAGAAATTAGAACTGGTACGTACCCACGAGCCGTCCACTTATCGAAAAACGATTGGTAGTCAGTCGCGTCGACATCATGGATCTCTTGCCAGGCCGGTCCATTGCGCCGGACCCAAACCGCGGCATAGAGTGCTCGATCCGGGTCGCCATACACACTGAGCGTGATCATCCGATAACCTTGAACAGAACAATTATCGATCCGCGCCTGATGTTCGGCGTTAGTGACACCGTGATAAGCGTGGAACGCTGGTGTCGGACTACTAACTACGGTTCGCATGTTAACGCCCGGGAGCCGGACGTTAACACGTACAAGCTTCATGACTAGTGGAAGGATAATAGCTGAGAAGGTAATGCTGTGCAATGCAGTAATGGAGCGACTTCGTGGGGCGTTGCCTCGCTTGCCAGGCCGATCGCGGTAGGCACCCCTGGAGGGGAGCCGCTTTTGAAGGTCGCCCGTAACCTGAGGTGATCGCGCAAACAACCGTCTTATTTCTGAGACGTTGACTAGCAGGCGGCTCCCGGAAACGTCCCACAATGCGGTTTGGCCTATCGTGTTGCGTTGGTAAGAAACGAAATGAATGGCGTTGGGCTGTAGGAGCAACAGGAGACGCTCGCGGGAGCCGCCCGCTCGGACACGCCCAACTAGTAAACGCGGGGTTTCAAGAATGTGCGTGCGAACGGGATTCGGGTCAAAGCGGCTCCCCTCCATCGTTCCGACCGAGTCGGCCTCGCAAGCGAGGCAGCGCTCCACGGGTGTCCCGGCCAAGAATTGGTCAGATTCCACCAAACCAAGTAGTAGAAGCTCGCCGCATCTTCGTTTAGTCTTTTTGAAAGATTGGCCGCAATCACCCGAGCGCGGCAGACAAGAGTTTTAGAAAATTACCCAAAGAACCTCCTCCTATGGAAGCTTTAGTCCTGGAACGAAAAGGCGAACTGTCGCTGCGGGAAATCGATTTGCCGGTTACCGTGGGACCGCATGATGTAAAGATCGCGATTCACACGGTCGGCATTTGCGGCAGCGATGTGCATTATTATG
>JAFAHI010000396.1 GCA_019237325.1 Verrucomicrobiota bacterium
GAAGAATTGGTCCGAGTAAACGAGATGTTCGCCCAGGTGCGGATCGTTCGCGAATTTCTGGAAACCGGGCAAAGGTCTCCAAACAGCAACCATCCGCGGGTTACTGGAAATCTTCGGATGATGGGTGTGCCCACTATAGTACTTCCAGCTAATATTTGCCTGGCCAAACAAATTCACGATACTCGGGAAAAGGAAACTGTCCCAGCCAAAACGGGCTTCCGGGTTGCCCACTATTCCAGCGCTTTGCGCGGCTACCATGTACAAATGGTTTGCGAAACTGTCTGCCCGTTCAGAAGAGAAGAAATTGTCGCAAAGGGTATACTTCCGAGCATACTCCCAGTAATTAGGGATCACATGATAATCGATGTAGCTGAGGGTGTAGTGCACCCAAGATGGCCGGCTGTTTGGATTTGGTGGACCAGAACTTGCCGGCTGGCTATCCTCGGCGGCCTGGTTCTGATCCGCTACGTCGGGTGCTTCTTCGTCCTCGTCATCGGCGAAGCCATTCGGTGAAAGAACTTCTTCGCCTGCAGCAGAGGTCATTCGAGATGTGCTTTTTCTTTGATGGATATGGACCAGATTCGGATCCGGCGTAGGCACAGGAATAGATTGTCCGTAATAAACTTTTCCTGCGCGCCATTCTCCCCAAAGAAAACCATCCATTGCCCCGTTGTCATAGTCGAGAGCTGCTGATGTCCATACATGAGAAAGATCATGAGGGATTCTGCTAGTCAGAATTAGAAAAGGATGGTTTTTCGGAAGTCGTGGTCCACCGGGATAATCCGGCAGGGTAACGCCCGTAGGAATTCCGTTCGCCCCAGGGAATGTGCCAAAATAGTTATCGAACGAATGGTTCTCCTGGATAATGAAGATGAAGTGCTTGATCGGGATGTTCGTTTGCCCACTGACGCGACTCATCGCGGCTAGGAGTCCAAGGCCGATAAACAACAAGCGCTTTCGCGACACCGCGCCCAGGTTCGTTTTCATCGTAGGCTCATCTCAAAATCCCAAACATTTTTCAAGATACAAATACTCGGGCGAGTGGCGCATGTTTAACGGGCGCTCCAGGACATCGTAAAAGTTTAAAGCTAACTTTAACTATGCAAGTAACAAAAGAGTTTCGTAATGAGTCGTAACTTTTTCTGCAATTAGCCTACGATCGAGCGTCTAACCTGAAGAGGAGGGTTGGATTCGAAGGGATGTCGATTACGCGATCGTCTGCTGTTCTGGACGCAGCGCGAGGAAGTTTTCCGGAAATAGAGCGTCGAGTAAGACGGCTCTTGCAAACTGGAGTCTCAAACCGCGTACTTGCTACCAATTTTAATCACGATGGCGATCTCTGACAAATCAACCTATCTGCCCCTGAGAGAACGATGTGAGTTAGGGCCAACCCCAATCGACAAAAAAATGCTAAGAGGGTTATTGCTAACATTCGTGGCCGTCATGGGCACTTTGGGTTCGACTAACGCCCAGAGTAATCTGCCAATTAGCCACTTTATCATCATCATTCAGGAGAATCGTTCCTTCGATAGCTATTTTGGGACCTTTCCTGGCGCCAACGGAATACCGGCGGGTACCAAATTAGCGTGGTACCCAGGTGGGCCGCTCACCGAGCAGCCATTCTTGCTTACGACGAACAAGAATCTTCCCCATGATCTCGAGCACAAATGGGAAGCGACTCATACCGTCTACGATAACGGGGCGATGGACGGATTCTTATGGTCTGCATATCCGGAGGGCTGGAAATATTATGGAGGAGGAATCACGCCGCCGGGACCTGATAGTAAGCTCGTCAAACTGTATAGGCTACAAGGGGCGGCAGGTCCAAACGCTTCTCGGGAGAACGCCTCGCAAGGCGCCGATGAACACCTCTCTGTGAACGGATTTGCCGACGACGAAGATCCCGACGACGACGATGCCGATGAGGCGGTCCAGTCTGCTGATGTAAAGCCCAGTAAGGCACCAAGGGCTCCCGATTGGGCGATTTATGCGCTCAGTTACTTGGATGACCACGTAATTCCGAACTACTGGCAATACGCAAAGTCTTTTACACTGTGTGACGCATTTTTCTCAGCGGAGGATGGACCGAGCGCACCGAATCATCTCTATGCAATAGCAGCCCAATCGGGTGGGATGACTGACAATTACGACAATCGGGCCTACAACCATGTGCCGGGCAGAGGACAGATTTTTGCGCAGTACAACTTCCCGAGTATCATCGACCTTTTCGATGC
>JAFAHI010000453.1 GCA_019237325.1 Verrucomicrobiota bacterium
GCCATTTGGTATCCAGACATCAATCGAAAGATTCGGGAACCCAGGATTGATATTGATCGTCATGTTTGGCCAGAGGAGGTGATATTGGGCCTGGGCGACTTCACCTCTGGCGTCGTAAATTTTGACCTGACTTTTACCTTCCAACGCGGACTGCCGTACCTGGCCGACCTGACTCATGAACCAACCATGCACACCGAGATTGTAGTTCTCTGGTAAAACATCGATCGCGGCGCTGAACCCCGGATGGGCTACGGCGCAGTGATAACATTCGAGATAATTCTCCAGCATGGTCTTCCAATTAGAGTAGGACTCCCATTCTCCGCGCTCGTACAAAACCAGAGAATCAAGATCGATCCCGCTCCCGGCAACAATCTCAAGCAATTTGCCGAATTGGGTCTTTACGGGTGAGGCGCTCGGATCCGCGTTGACAAAAACCCAAGGCCCAAGAGTATCGACCTTGAGTGGAAGAAGCGGGTAATCCTCGAGGCGAAAGTTAGGTTCTGTCGCTGTTCGCGGCGCACCCTTCAGGCACCCGGTCAAATCGTAAGTCCAGGCGTGATAGCCGCATTGCATCATTTTGGCGTTTCCACAGCCTTTCATCACTTCGTGCCGGCGATGCCGGCAAACGTTGATTAGCGCAGTCAGACCACCTTCGTTACGGATTACGACGGCGGGGATACCGCCCACATAACCGGTGATATAATCGCCGATATTGGTCAGTTGTTTGAGTGGGCCGATGTAATTCCAGCTTTTCCTGAAGATCTGACTAATCTCCCGGTCGGTGATCGAGGGATCGGTATACCAATGCGCAGGCAGGGTTTCACCATGGTCGAGCCCGGCTACCAAGCCGGCTAGGTTTTCGATGGGTTGGTTCATACAGTTTTCGTTCGTCTCTCGCTATTCTCATTAGCTAAGGCTTCCGATGCGGGCGCTGCCGTCCCTTTCATGAGCAGTGGAAGGGAGAGAACCAGGACCGCAGAAACGCACAACAATGTTTGATAGAATTGAAGGTGCCCCGCCGCAGTTGCCACGGTGTTACTGGCCATCATCCCTATGGAGTAGGCGATATTGTAGACTGCATAAACCGCGGTGTAACAACGGAGCCCGCGCCGATCGACCGCGTTGCCGAGTTCTGCAGAAGTCGGGTTGAGCATGAAGGCAAAGGACATGCTGACCAGACACAAGCCGAATCCTGTAAGAACGATTCCCGGCAAGAGTCCAAGGAGGGGTAGAGTGGTCGCCATTGCAATTGTACCACCGGCAACCACTCGTTTGATCGGAACCCGGGTAGCCACCTGGCTGACTACCGGAGTAATCAGCCCAAAAGCGATCGTTGATATCGTGAAAATCACCCCAACTGTAGAGGGAGTTGCCTCAGCTTGCCTGAGATGCTCGGGCAGGAGCGGCTCTACAATTCCCCAGCCGAACGCGGCCAGGGCGACAGCCAATCCCGGCACCAACACGGATTTATCCCCCACCAACGCAAACAATTCCGCGTTAGATCCGCGATAAGTTACTTTACCTGGTAACAGAAAGACCCGTTGTACCGCATCGATCCCGACTAAGACAGACAGTATAAGAAACGGCAACGCGAAGCCGCCGGCTTGATACAGAAATCCGCCAGCCACAGGTCCTAGCACCGAACCTGCGGTGCTACCCGCGAGGGCCAAACCCATCATCTGAACCCGGTTTTTGACGTAACCTTCCGCGATGAGCGCCAGCCCGGCGGTCCAGGCTGCGGCGGACGCAGCGCCCTGGCAAAGGCGAGCCAGCAATGCCGTGGAAAAGGTGGCGCCGAACCAAAATAAAAGCGTGGCCGCTGCCGATAAGAGAACCCCTATTATCACGATCCGCTTGCTGCCGATCTGGTTACCCAGCAGTCCGAAAACTGGGGTGGCAATGAAGACACCAAGTGAGTATACGCCATAGAGCAAAGCAAGTTGCCCGTGACCGCTAATGTTAGCAGGAGAATGCGCGGTCAGCGGCACAACCAGCCCATAAATGAAATAATCCAGGAAGAGCGCATACGTGACAACGTAAAACACCTTCCACGAACCCAGACGGCTAACCGAACCCAACATTGGACGTTGAGGCCAACTAATTAATTCTTACCGAAGAGTTGCAGCCTAACAGCCGTCCTGAAAACAAATGGGGTCGTCCTGAGCGACCTTATCGGTGGGGAACCCAATCTTAGGTATTCGCGATGAAGAATCAACCGCGAATGGACGCGAATTGACACGAA
>JAFAHI010000596.1 GCA_019237325.1 Verrucomicrobiota bacterium
CGGGGCCGGAAATCACCCGCGCCTTGGTCAAAGCCTGGTGCTCCCAGGTTTGCGCTCGTCCGTTGAAATAGGACTCATAACCACTGAAAGTAATTACTAACATACCATGATCTCCCTCCGGCCGTAATCGAGTATCGATCGGAAAGACTCGGCTGGCATTGGTCGTCGCGCTAAGGGCCGCAATCCATTGTCCTGCCGGTCCCGGTTCTTCTCCGATAAAGACGACGTCCAGATCCGCGCCATAAAGCAGTTCTTGGCCACCGAATTTTCCGAGCGCCACGATGGTAAGCCGGTCCGCGCCTGGAATGTTTCCTTGGCAGAATCGGACACACGCGTCCGCTAAGTTAGTCATTTCGGCCTGCAGCTCCCCTAGCGAAGCGACGCCTAAAATATCCCGGAGCAAGATTCGTAATACCTCAGACTCGCGGAAAGATCTCACCCATTCCAAAGGCGCCAGGTGCTCCGGATTGGCCTGCAGAGCTGCCATATAGTCGGCAGCACTGGTCGTCAGGTCCAATGCTCTGCCCCGAGCGATTTCTTCGATCAGCTCCGGACGCCGAATCGCCAACTCGCTAAACGCGGCGCTGGCATCGAATAAACGCACTAACAACTCCAGCAATCGCGGATTGGCCAGCAACGTCTCGAAAAGCAGTCCGCGGATCCCATAGTTGTCCACGAATCGAACAAAACGGCTCAAGGCCGCGTCTGGATCCGCTATCCGCGCCAACCAGCGCAATAGTTCCGGTTCTAACTTTGCGTACAAGCGCCGGGTACGCGCCGATACATGCATATCGCTGGGACCCCCCTCCAGCCGTTCCAACGTCTTGTTGGCCTCAGCTGGTTGAGAAAAAAATTCGCGCGCATGTTTTTCTGTAACTTCACCGGAGCGACGTTGCAGCAAGCGGTCAAAGATCACTCGTACGGTGAAGGTCTGTTCGCCGTACTGTTGGTCAAACGCTTCGACCGAATCCAGACCCATGCTTTTCGCCAAAAGAAGTCGGTCCTCGCTTTTGGCGGGCAAGGTGTGCGTTTGGTGCTCTCGCACAATTTGCAGACGGTGTTCGACCGCGCGGAGGAACACATAGGCCGAGCGAAGTGCATCGACCTCTTTTCGCGGCATGATCTCGAGCTCGGCTAATGCGCTTAGCGCTTCCAGGGTGTTGCGTTCCTGCAGAAAAGCATGGCGAGCGCCGTGCAATACTTGCAGCGTCTGAACGATAAACTCCACTTCCCGGATCCCACCGAACCCGAGCTTGACGTTCCGATACAGATCGTCAGCATCTAGTAAATCGCGTTCGATCCGCTCCTTCAGCGCCGAGATCTCGGTCACCAGCTCATCGGATACCGCCTTCGGAAATATGAATGGTTGCAGCCGATGCTCGAACTCGTACAAAAGTTCTTGGTCGCCCGCTATCCCTCTCGCTTTGATCAACGCCATCCGTTCCCAGGTTTCGCCATAACCAGCGTAATAGTTTTCTGTGCTGGCCAAACCTCGCACCAAAGGTCCCGAGCTTCCTTCCGGCCGTAAACGCAAATCTATTCGGAAGAGCGCGTTGCCTCTCTCCGCAAATTCGCTCACGATCTTTTCGGCCAGCCGCGTAAAAAACTCATGATAACTAAACCGCGGATTAATGAATCCTTCCTCGCCGTATAGAAAAATAAGATCGATATCCGAGCTATAATTCAGCTCCCGGCCGCCGAGCTTCCCCATACCTAGCACACCGAAACCGCTCTGAGGGGAACCCCATCGATTACTCAACGTCGCTAAACTCGTGCGGTACACCTGACGGACACAGCGCTCCGCAATCTCCGTAATGTCTCGCGTGGTCTCAATGAAGCCAGATAACCCGCTGATTTCCCGAAACGCCACCCGCAGCAACTCTTGCGATTTCCATGCTCGCAGAGACTCGAAATCAGGGTCTGATCCTTCCCGATCTCTTCCTTGGCGTTCCCCTTTTTTGAAGTCGAGTACATCGGGTGCGGTCAACCAAAGCAGGAGATCCGGGGAGCGGTGGATCTTCTCGAATGAGACCGGCGAGAAACAGAGAAAATTGAGAAGATCGACACCTTCGCGGGGCGATCGGCGCAAGACGGATTCCAGATCGGGAGAAAACTCTGCCAGCCTAGCCAATATTTCGCCGGCCAACACCGGGTTCCAACACTGCACGGAGAGTCTCTCAGTCCACGGCAAATTTCCGCCACCGCCCGTTGCGGCGCGACCAGTTCCGCCTTCGCTAGCTTCGGCGCCACCAGTTCCGCTCATCCATTTTCATTTTAGCCTACGTCGGGCTTTTTGTCGTGCTTTGCGGAGAATCCGGCGTTCAGATGGGCTAGGCCGATCCATGCCCTCGGCATGAATCTTGTCCAAAATAGGATCAACAAATTCCCTCATGTATTGCCGGGCAGGCATTCGCGCGATCTGCCTCAACCTATGTGCCTGATGACACGTATAGGGAGCTGCACACAACCCGCAACTCGCTACCCGTAACCGCTAACCCGCTACAACCTGCAATTTCTTCGGAGCAATTTGAAACTGGACCGGCGTGGAACCGGCTACATCGCCGTCCAGCTCTAAGGGGACCGGCTCCTCGCTCGCGACTCGAACGGAACGAACTTGGCGGTATTCGATATCGTGCATACCGGTGTGGTTTCCGATGAGCACTCCCTGCAAATATCGAAAGATGTCGAGATAGCTCTGGTGTTTAAAAATCAGCACATCGAGCAAGCCATCGTCGTTTCTTGCGCCTTGGAACAACGAAAAAGGTCCTCCATAAAAGCGGCCGTTGCCGATCAGGACAAAACAGCCCGCACTTTCAGAATGATCTTCGAACTGAAGGCAAAGAGTTGGCGCCGGACGGCCAATCACCTTGGCAGCCGACAGCAGGTAGCTCACCGGCCCGATGGTTTTACGCATTTGCAAATCGGTCGCTTGAACTGTCATCGCGTCTAGACCGACTCCAGCCAATTGGATGAAATAATTCTGGTTGGCTGATACCAAATCCACGGCTCTGGGGCGCCCCAACTGGATCATCTCCCAGCATTTCTTGAGTTGCGTCGAACGTATCCCAAGCTCGTAGGCGAAAACATTCATTGTCCCCAGGGGCAGGACACTCAGCTGTACATCGGCCGTCCCGGTCCCGTTGATGACGCCGTTGACCGTTCCGTCGCCCCCGGCCGCGATAATGTGGTCATATCCTTGTTTTATCACTGCGGCAGCCAGTTCCTGGATTGAATCAGCCGCGCCCGCAGCGAAAATTGGGGTCGTCCCTGCTAACTCCTTGAGCTCGCCGTAGAGAGAGATCGCCTTGCCGCCTCTGGCAGAAGGATTGAAAATTATACACAGCTTCCGCTTGTCCATTGGTTACGTTGGATTTAATTATAGCGGCTTGGCGGCTGTGAGTCGTTTGAAACGTGTTATTCGGATTGCGTTATTCCTTGTACTGGGAGTAATCGGCTGCTTTGGCGTCGCATTACTCGCCATCAACCTGTACATTCAATCCCCGGGTATCCAGCGGGAGCTGCGTGAGTCGGTCAGCGAAAGCTTGGACCTCCCGATCGATGTTTTCCGCATCACATTTACTCCGTGGGGAGGGCTAAACCTGGAATCCGTTACTGTCGGAAAACCTGGTACGTCGTCTCCGGTGCTACAAGCCAAAAATCTCCGAGTTCGCTGCGATTACGACGCGTTTTTCCGCCGCAAGATCATTATTCGGGAGATCCTGCTGCAGCACGTCGATATCACCATCCCCATGGCATCGAACCAGCCCTTGCTATTTCCGGAAAAGAAAAGCTCACGCTCGCAGTCCTCTACCTCCCGATCGTGGACCAGCACCAACCAGCCGCCGGCTCAAAGCGCGGCAGCTTCGCCTTCCCCGTCGCCAGCGCCAGCGCCATTAGCAGAGCAAACCCCCACTTTGGGTGACACCTTGAGCCGGCGGTTCTGGGTGGAGATTCAAAAATTCAAGCTCAGGGACGCCTCGATCACCGTTCTCCACCCGGATGGCTCAAGTGTAGCCCTCGTTCATGGCCTTGATTGCATTCTCAATTTCCGGCACGGGGATTATCTGGGTCGCGCCCACGCCGAAAGCGCCATGGTCGTGGACTCGATCCAAATCGATGATATCGGCGCGCCCGTAAAATTTCAGGGCGGTGTTCTTACCCTCAACGAAATCAGCGCCAGCATCGCCGGCGGCGAATTGACTGGCGAACTGACTGTCAATTTTAATAAGCCGGGTGTTGATTATCGCTTACAGCTCCACGCCGCTGGAGTTGATCTCAACGAGGTCGCGAGCCGGACCAACAATTTTTTGGATCGGGCACATGGCTCCCTGGAAGGAACATTCGAGCTTTCAGGATCTGTGCGCGATCCGTCTAAACTTGCCGGCCTTGGCACGCTGGAAATTAAGTCCGCCTATCTAGATCAATACCCGTTGATGCAAGAAATCGGTCGTTGGACCCAAATTGACGAGTTACAGCGGTTAGACCTGGAACGCGCGGTCTCAAATTTCCGGGTAGTCGGCCCCAATATTCAGGTCGATTCGATCCGCTTGGTCTCCAAGAATTGTCAGATCACCTTGAACGGCCAAGTCGAAGACGCTCACCGCCTGGCATTGGACGGCCGGCTGACCGTCAGCCAGTTCCTAAGCCAGAAGATCCCCAACGAGCTCGAGGACAATTTTCAACCGACGACCGACGGCCACAGCCGTTACCTTGACTTTCACGTGTCGGGTTCGTTGATGCGACCGGAGAGCAACCTTTTTGAAAAGATCATTGGCGACCGCCGCAAGCTCTGGCAACGCCTATTGCACGGCAGCCGA
>JAFAHI010000033.1 GCA_019237325.1 Verrucomicrobiota bacterium
CATCGAGCGATTATGGCGATCTCTGAAACACGAAGAAGTCTACCTGAAAAGCTACGCCAACGGCGCCGAGGCGCATGCCGGCATTTCCCAATGGGTCGGCTTTTACAACGGCCGGAGGCCGCACCAAGCGCTAAGCGGCCGCACGCCCATGGCGGTTTGGCGCGCGAGCGTCAGCGGGGTAGTTGAAGGCAACGCTGTGGACTTGACGCTTCGCTTGGACAACGCTGGCGCGTTGCCCACAAGCCCACAGCGTCATCCGCCGCAGGAAACAAGATTGATTGCTTGATCAGAAGGAGTGGGGCCGGCGTCTCTCAATAAAAACCCATCCGGAGTGGTCCCACCGATGGGGTCCATGTGTTCCCGAGCACAAAGGTCTGGCCTATCTGCTACGGAATAACCTGAGCGACCGGCCGGACCAGTTCTGGTGGCCGACACCAGACATTCCGATGCGAGTCAGGCTCTTTGAAAGGAGGATCTAGCTATGTCAGGGACAACAGACGTAGCAGGAATCACTGCGAATATCGTAACTGCTATAACCGCTCCCATCGACGTGGCTACGAATATTGCTAACCTGATTCTAAATCATTCTGGTTCTAGTAGTAATGATGATCAAGACAGCCTCGTAGAAGGTTACTGCAATCTGGTATGGCATAGCCTCCAAGGTTGCGGCAAAAGTGAGTTTACAGTTGTAATGTATAAATCGAATCTTGACCATGACTTGCACTACCAGCGTGGTGGATATGTTGGTTGGGTTCAGCTTGGTGCTGCAGGGTACGATATATACTTCGTGGCAAATGGGTATATCGCAAATAAGGGTGCTAGAGGTTTTGCAAATTGGTGCGTGCAAGGAAATCAACGACAGGATGGTAATGTCATCACTTTCACTTGATTTCTACCAATAACCTAGCTGGGATGAAAGGGAAACTAAAGTGAAATTGGTAATAACAGTAATAATGTCTGTCGCCTTTTCCTTCGGCGCGTGGGCAAATCAGTGCACAAAATATTCCGACGATGCTGGTCGATGGCGCGATCCGTTGAAGCCTTCTGATAGAATAAAATATTTGTGCGACAGAAAAGTTCCAAAGTGGGTTGCGAAACAAGGAGTAATGGTGATAACTAATATGAACCAAGCAGACTGCGATGCAGCGGTTCAATTTGCCCAAGATGCTGAAAGTTGGCATTTTGACTGGTTTTTGTGGAATCGAATCGGTTGCGAAGGTGGCATGGTTATAGAAATTTTGTGATTGGGCCCTCGCCAGCAGGCCAGCACGGCATCCCTTCGCGATTACGTCATGTCCCGGAACAGGGCGTCGAAGGCGGTGCCCCTCAGGCTTCAGGTCGCGGGCGATCTGTCCTGCGCAAGGCCAGTTTCAGGCTGACTGCGCAGCCCGAAACTGGCCTTGAGTCTTTGTTTTGCGAGCATCTTCACGTCGCTGACCGAAGACGGTCAGCGACGACCTGCTCTAGGTGCCCGCCTCAGAGAAGCCGGTCAGCCGAGGCGAGGCGACCTTGGTGCGCGGCGAGGCGCGGAGAACTCGTGGTTTCTCGGCATTGTCGAGAGAGGAACGGCGATCGCTCCGCCTTCTATCGCGATCAGCGGCCCCTGAGGGCTTACACGGTCGCTTCCCGTCCTCAGGGCGCTCGTCTGGCAGGACGAGGGTGTCAAAACTTGGCCTTCCCACAACGCTGGCTTGCGCAGCGTCATGGCGGTCTTGCCGAAGCGTAACGTATGCTCGCGAGGCAGGAGCTGGCGACCTTGTATCCACCGTCACTCAGGCGCAACCCATTTCTGGCCGCGCTATGCAGGCGGGCGGCGACCACTACATAAACGTTACGCACGACAAAAGAATTTCCGGCCACTTCTCTCAGATCCTTCACCAAGGTGGCGGCGACTGGAAGATCGCAATGCATTTCTTCGCCCGCCCAGAGCCAGTCACTGCGATCGAAGCACCCATTATAATATGAGCAGCGGTTCGCAGTAGCGCGCAACATGCTCGCGAGCGATCAGTCTCGTAAACAAGGATCAGGAGGTGCACGACTCAGTTTTGCTTCCTGCCAACGACCGCTCCGACCAAAGTCGCGTCATAACTGGTATCAAGATCGTTGTTAATCGAGACATTGTAAAATGCCGACATGACCTTATTGCCAAGGTCGTCAAATCTTAGTTTTTCGCTGTGCCCTAGAGCGCGATCGCTTGAGACGAAATCGGGTCCGAATTCACGAGCGAAATTGGGTCCCCGATCGCCGGAAAGCCTGAATCGCGGTCTTCAAAACCACAAATCCTGAAGCCGCTCTAGGCCTTGTTAACCGAGTAGAGGGCAAGGCCATCAATCCGCCCCACTTCCCTCAGCCAGCGGCTGCACCTTCATCCGAGCCGGCCGCGCCCTAACCACAAGGCCCGGCGCAGGCACGGCAGCGACCAGCGACATCATCACCGAAGCCAAGTAAGGCAAAGACTGCGTAAGCAGGACGATGCACCATAGCCTCGCCTCCCATGTCGCCAGCCGATGCGCGATACCCACGCCGATCATCGCCGCCCAGGTAAGCACGAAAAGAACCAATTCCTGCCAAGCCATCACCAAGCCTTGGACCAAGGCCGGCGCATTCTCCATCTTCGGCGTGCGCAAGAACGGCGCACCGTTGGTCAGCAATCCCTTCCACACCGCCTTGCCTATTGTATGTGCGAGCGCCAGCCCAGCTACAGCGGCGCCAGCCCGGTCCCACGCGCCGCACGGTACCCGGTTTCGGTATAGGGCGGCAATCTGCCCGATCTTGAACCCGAAGAGTCCAACCGACGGCAGCATGAACAGCACAATCGGAAATTCGAACCGCCTGGGCGCCGCAATTAGTCCGACCGACCATACCAGCCCAGCGAACAAAAACAGCAGGCCCAGCGCGTCGCCAAACCAGGGCAGCCACCCGGCCACGAAATGCCAGCGCTGACCCAGGCTTAGCTCGCGGCAAAACGGGGAGAGCAGCGCCCGCCAATGCGCGCGACAAATGCGGGCCGCGCCATAAGCCCAGCGGAAACGTTGCTTGCGAAACGCGGCGAAATCATCCGGCATGACACCCCGGCCGAAGCTCCGGGCCGAATACACCGACTCCC
>JAFAHI010000112.1 GCA_019237325.1 Verrucomicrobiota bacterium
TTCCTGATAGGGCCGTCCGGCTAGCGCCGCCGCCTGCGCTTTTCGCATCTTGGACGCAGCCACCATTTGCATTGCTTTAGTGATCTGGGCAGTATTTTTGACCGACCGGATCCTGCGCCGAATGTCCAGCGTGTTAGCCATTTGCTATAGAGATTTCGCTCTTACGAAGCTGGATGTGATCTTAACTACTACGGCTTGTAGAAGGATTTGAAATCCTTCATCGCAGCTTGAAGTTGTTGGTCGAGCTCCTTATCTATCGCCAGCTTCTCCAGCACAGTTTTGAGCACATCATCTTTCCGCGTCCGGAAATAATCGATCATCTTTTCCTGGCAATGTTTCACCTTATCCACCGGGACATCGTCGAAGTATCCCTTCTGCATGGCGAAGAGCATGACCACTTCCATTTCCACCGGGAACGGCTCGTGTTGGCCTTGCTTGAAGAGCTCAACGACGCGCTGACCTCGATCCAGTTTCTTTCTGGTGCCCGGGTCAACATCGGAACCGAACTGGGCAAACGCCTGCAAGTCCCGGAACTGCGCCAAATCCAGCTTGGTTGAACCGGCCACTTGTTTGACCGCCTTGATTTGAGCAGCCGAACCGACTCTGCTCACGGAGATTCCGACCGAGATAGCCGGACGTACGCCCTGATAGAAGAGGTCCGTTTCCAGATAAATCTGGCCGTCCGTGATCGAGATAACGTTGGTCGGGATGTAAGCCGACACATCGCCCGCTTGGGTCTCGATAATCGGTAGTGCCGTCAAGGAACCGCCTCCAGCCTTGTCACTGAGCCGGGCTGCACGTTCCAGCAAACGGGAATGAAGATAGAAAACGTCTCCTGGATACGCCTCTCTTCCCGAAGGTCGCTTCAACACTAAGGAGACTTGCCGGTACGCTGCAGCGTGCTTCGTGAGGTCATCATAGATGATGAGGGCATCCATACCGTTGTCCATGAACCATTCGCCGATGGCAGCTCCAGCATAAGGAGCGATATACTGGTTGGTGGCGCTCTCTGAGGCGGGCGCTGACACCACGATCGTGTACTGCATCGCTCCCGCCTTTTCCAGAATATCGATCGTCCGAGCGACACTCATGTTCTTTTGGCCGATCGCCACGTAAATGCAGTAAAGCGGCTTATGGTTTTTAATCTTACCTTCTTCCGCCGCGCGATTGAGCTTTGCCTGGCTGATGATCGTATCAATGGCCACCGTCGTCTTGCCGGTAGCGCGATCGCCAATGATGAGCTCTCTCTGGCCTCGCCCAATCGGGATCATCGCGTCAACCGCCAGAATTCCCGTCTGCACGGGAACAGACACGCTGCGCCTTTTGACAATCCCGGGAGCAATCTTTTCGACCGGATAGCTGACGTCCGACTTGACGGGGCCTTTGCCGTCAATCGGCTGGCCTAAAGCGTTGACCACTCGCCCGAGCAAGCCCTTGCCCACCGGAACAGATAACAATCTTCCGGTGGTTCGTACCTCTGAGCCTTCCTCAATCTGTTCGTACTCGCCCAACAGAATCGCACCGACTTCATCCTCCTCGAGGTTTAGAGCTAGACCATACAGGCCGCCCGGAAATTCGAGCATCTCGTTCAGCATCACGTCGCTCAACCCCTCGAGTTTGGCGACACCGTCACCCACTTCCCGAACGGTCCCAACGTTAGACCGCGAGGTATCCGCCTTAAGGCCGGATATAGTGGTTTCTAGCTCTTCAAGGATCGTGCTCATCTTGCCGGGTTAAATCTGTTCCTGGAGGGTACGGAGACGATTGCGGACCGACCCGTCCCAAACATCGTCTCCTAATTTGACACGTAATCCGCCCAGCAAGGTGGAGTTAGTCTTAAATTCGATCGTCAGATCATCGCCGTATCGAGCCTTCAACTTCGTCACCAATAAGTCACTTAAGTTCGTATTTAGGGCGGTCGCGCTCTCTACCACCGCATGATGCTTGGCTACCTCGAGACGCAGCAGACGTTGGTAGTCCTTCAGCACTTCCCCAAAATGCCGGGGCTTTTCCGTTAAGACTGATTGCACCACCTGATTAACCTTGTGTTCATCCAATTTCCCGTCGGTGAAACTAAGTTTGAGCAGCTGTCGGGAAGTTTTCCGGGCTTCTTTCGTCGTTCTCATGGGAATTAGGCCGCGATTTGCCGGGCCGTTTCTTCGTTGATTTTCTGATGATCCTGCGGGGTTAAAATTTTCTGGGTTACCTTTTCCGTGGTTTCGGCTACCAGACGGCCCACCTCCTTTTTCAATTCGGCCATCG
>JAFAHI010000181.1 GCA_019237325.1 Verrucomicrobiota bacterium
CTGCTGGCGATGTGAAGCTGGTTAGGGGCCGTGAGTGAAGCATTGGCGAACCGAACCGACACGCCGGCTCTCTCCATTTGATTATTGACTTCCTGCGTCAATCGAGCGCTAACCCGACGTTGAACGGTAAGCCATTTTTCAAACCCCGCCGGCGTCCCCCCGTTTTCCAGGCCGTATTTGGCGCCTCGCTGCCGATCCTTTGTTGCTTCCGCGCACGCACGCAATGCTCTGACCGGATAGCAACCGTGATGCAGACAGGTTCCGCCCAAAGTGTCCTTTTCAATTAGAAGCACCTTTAACCCTTCCTTCGCCGCCACGAGAGCAGCTTCGCGACCGCCAGAACCGGAGCCCACGATTGCCAATTGATAGTGCCGTTTCACGCTAGGTATTCTGGCTAATGCCTGAAGTAGCCACCACCCGTGGGTTGTTGAATCCTAACCAAGGGTTGGCGTTTGGCGTGTCCCGCAGGGACTTAACGAAAGTAGCCTGGCACGAAGTGCCTGGAAAGAGTCCGTGGTCCCGTCCCGGAGGGTACGGTGTGATCGGTTCGGTAAGCGGCGACCCACCACGCCCGGTTAGTTTGGCCAGGCGCGCCCAACGAATCGCACTCTCGAAAATACGACGCGCGTTTCAATAAAAACGCGCCGGCGGTTAAGAACGGTCATTATACCGTACCTCCGGGACGGGACATTTTATGACACGTTTTCCAGGCACTTCGTGCCAGGCTACTTTCACTAGGTCCGTACGGGACACGGCCAACTGTAGACCTGCTAACGCTAGCCGCCAACGCTTGGTGACATTGTGCCAACGGACGGGAAGAGGCTGTTCTGCCCTTCTCTATGTTCTAAAAGAAATGAAACAGCGGGGATACAGCTGTTCTCCCATTACTGGCGATTCGGCGTCACCGGAAAACGCGACCGCTAATGTAGGAACGGTTGTCGCGGTCCGCAGCAGTGTTATCGATGCATATTTTTCAAAGGGCTTGCCTCAGATCAACACCTTGCTGCGCGCCGGCTCGAACCGGGATACCGCGATTGAGGTCTTATCTCAACTCGACGAGCACCATGTCCGAGGGATTGCTTTGACTGCGACTCAAGGACTATGCCGAGGAATGCGAGTTATTGCTACGGACGGTCCGATTAAAGCACCAGTTGGTCCAAATATTCTGGCGCGCATGTTCGACGTCTTCGGGAACGTCATCGACGGGCAACAGGATGTCACTGGCGTCGAATGGAGGTCTATCGATCAACTTCCTCCAGCTTTAGCTCGCCGATCGACGAAGTCCGAAATCTTTGAGACCGGTATCAAGATCATCGATGTATTAATGCCGCTAGAGCGAGGCGGAAAGGCGGGTCTATTCGGAGGGGCCGGCGTGGGCAAGACGGTCTTATTGACGGAAATGATTCACAACACCGTCAAGCGTCACGAAGGTGTCAGCATTTTTTGCGGCATCGGTGAACGTTGTCGTGAAGGCGAAGAGTTATATCGCGATATGCGAGCCGCAGGCGTACTTCCGAACATGGTGATGGTGTTCGGACAGATGAACGAGCCCCCGGGCAGCCGGTTCCGAGTTGGGCACACCGCTCTCACCATGGCGGAATATTTTCGAGACGATGAACATCGCGATGTCCTCTTACTGATAGATAACATTTTTCGTTTCATACAAGCCGGGTCCGAAGTCGCTGGATTAATTGGCAGAGTTCCATCACGGCTGGGGTATCAGTCGACATTAGCCACCGAGCTTTCCTCTTTGGAAGAACGGATCGCCAACACGGACTCGGGAGCGATTACTTCTATTCAGGCGGTTTATGTGCCCGCCGATGATTTCACTGACCCGGCCGCAGTCCATACCTTTTCTCACCTATCGGCCTCCATTGTCCTTTCTCGAAAGCGAGCTAGCGAAGGTCTCTTTCCGGCAGTCGACGCATTGCAATCAGGCTCCAAAATGGCGACCGCCGCCATCGTTGGCGACCGTCACTATCGAGTTGCACATGAGGTTAGGAAGACTCTTGCTCAATACGATGAGCTCACGGACATCATCGCAATGCTCGGATTGGAACAATTGTCAGAGGAAGATCGGAACATTGTGTACCGGGCGCGTCGATTGGACCGGTTCCTGACTCAACCGTTTTACACCACGGAACAGTTTACCAGTCTAAAAGGCAAGTTAGTTAGTTTGAACGACGCGCTGGAAGGATGTGAACGCATCCTAGCTGATGAGTTTAAAGACTTCCCGGAGGAAGCTCTCTACATGATCGGGTTAGTCGACGAGGCGTTTGCGAAAGCGGGAGGGAGGAGTGCATGAATAACACCAGACCCCGCTCCGTACTCCAATACTCCGCCACTCCAACACTCCAGGCTAAACGCGGAGATAGAGTAGAAGCCGCGCCGTGGTCGACAATGCGTCTGAAAGTCCTCCTGCCGTATCGCATTTTTGTCGATGAGGACGGCGTCACCCATATCATGGTAGTTACACAGACAGGTGCTTTCGGACTGCTGCCACACCGACTGGATTGTACGGCAGGGATCGCCCCTGGCATCTTGGCGTACCGGCGTAACGCAGGAGAAGAGGTTTATCTAGCGATCGATGAGGGCGTTCTAATCAAGACGGGCCCTGAGGTGATTATCTCCGTCCGCAATGCCGCCGGCGGCCAAAATCTAGGTCAACTTCGGGCCGCAGTTGAACACGAATTTCTCAATCTAGATGAGCGTGAACGCAGCGTCCGTAGCCTCATCGCCAAGGTAGAAAGCGACTTTGTCAGGCGATTTTTGGAGATGCAACGTGGATAGCGAAGAACAAGAGAAAGCAGAATCCCGCAGCCGCGGGAAGCGCGCACCGCAAGAACGAAGCAGAAGGCTTCGGACGGCGAGCCAGGTAGAGCTGTGCAGAGAGGTTGGTATGCAGGAAAAACGTAAGCTCCGGGCCCAACGAGATAAGGCGCGGAGTGTTTGGCTCGGTCTTGGTATGTTAGGACTAATCGGGTGGTCCGTAGCTATCCCGGCGCTCGTGGGAGTCGGACTCGGTATGTGGATCGACGCCCATCTTCCAAGCCGCTACTCCTGGACCCTGATGCTCCTACTGATTGGAACGATCGTTGGCTGCCTGAACGCTTGGCGTTGGGTCGCTAACGAACAACGGCAAATCCACGAAGAGCAGAAGAATCACCATCAAGATGAAGACCGCGGAAATCATCACTCTTAGTCTCGCCGGATTAGCCGGTGTTGTTATCGGCGCGATTTTTTTTGGAGGCCTCTGGTGGACCGTTCTATATGGGCTAAAAGCTAAACGTCCCGGCCTGGTATTTCTCCTTAGCTTAACCGTCCGATTTGGCTTGACGTTGATCGGGTTTTATTTCGTCGGCGGAGGGGACCTAGAACGGCTGGTGGCATGCCTCATCGGTTTTATCGTTAGCCGGGCGGTCATAGGCTGGATCTTGCAGCGGTCTAAAAGGGCTTTCGACTCTTGCACCGGCGTCCCGTTACGGGCAAACCAACGGGCTCCAATACTCCATCACTCTAATACTCCATCGCTCCAACAACCCGGAGCCGAGGACAGCTTGTCTGCCGTAGCCCGGGCCATGTGTGATCCCGCTCAACGTCAGCCTCGCAAGCGTGGCAGCGCTCCACAGCAAGAGAGGCGAAGGCGGAAGGACGATAACGAAGCTCCCGTGGAGCGCGGAGGCAACCCATGCATTTAAGTCCAGACCAGGTCGTACTTTGGCAAAACGGGGTAGTAAAACTGAATAGCACCATTATCACTACCTGGGGGCTGATGTTAATCTTGACTATCTGCTCTTGGTTGATCACGAGAAAGCTCTCGACCAGCATTAAGATATCTCCCTGGCAAAATCTCCTAGAGATTATTGTTGTCAGCGTAAAACAGCAGATTCAAGAGGTAGGTCTGGCAGAGCCTGCCAAATACCTCACCTTTCTTGGTACCTTGTTTCTTTTCATTGCCCTGTCGAATCTTTGCACGCTCCTCCCTTTTTATGAGCCCCCAACTGGATCGCTTTCGACCACGGCGGCGCTAGCCATCTCGGTCTTCGTAGCAGTACCAGTATTTGGCGTTTTGGAGAGTGGGGTCCGTGGATACCTACGGACCTACCTAGAACCGACTTGGCTCATGTTGCCTTTCAACATCATCTCGGAGTTAACTCGCACGCTAGCCTTAGCGGTTCGTCTTTTCGGAAACATCATGAGCGGCTCAATGATTGTTGCGATCCTTCTCACTATTACGCCGCTGATTTTTCCGATCTTTATGACCTTACTCGGGCTGTTAACCGGCATGGTGCAAGCCTACATCTTTAGCATCCTTGCGACTGTTTACATCGCCGCAGCAACTGAAACCCAAAAGGAACGCGCGGGTGAATCCGGAGCCTCGCCCTACCAACACTTCAACTAATTAACTTATGGACAACATTACTATTATTGCTCTGGCTTCCATCGCGATAGCCGGATTAACCACTGCCATCGGTTGTGTGGCGCCGGCTTTGGGGGAAGGGCGAGCCGTGGCCGCGGCTCTGACTTCCCTGGCGCAACAACCGGATGCGGCCGCTACCATCACCCGGACCCTTTTCGTGGGTCTCGCCATGGTCGAATCGCTCGCCATTTACTGCTTCGTCATCTCTATGATTCTGCTATTCGCGAATCCATTTTGGAATCATATCCTGGCGAAGACCGTAGGAGGTTAATCGATGCTAATCGATTGGTTCACAGTCGTCGCCCAGGTGATCAATTTTCTGATTCTGGTGTGGCTGCTACAACGGTTTCTTTACAAACCGATCGTGAACGCGATGCAGACACGAGAAGAGAAGATTGCCTCTCAGTTACGGGATGCCGAGAAGCAAAAAACCGAGGCCGAAGCGGAGGCAGTAAAATTTCGAGTGGCCCATGATCAACTCGAGCAACGAAAACAGGAGTTATTGAAGGGAGCCGAGAATGAGGCTGAAACGTTGCAACGCCGGCTGACGGAAGAGGCAAGACACGAAATAGAAACTGTCCGAGAAAAATGGCAACAGGCGTTGCGCGATGAACAAAGGGCCTTTCAGAGCGACCTAACTAAAGCGTTGCGCCAAGAAGTATTTTCGATCGCAAGAGGTGTTCTGGCCGATTTGGCTGGAGTGGATGTTCAAGCACGGATGGCGACGATGTTTATCCGCCGGCTTGAAAAACTAGACGCTGAGGAAAGGGCGAAGCTGAACTTGATCGTAACCGCTGACGGAAAGGCGCCAGTAATCCGCAGCGCATTCGAGCTCTCCCCGGCAGTTCGAGAGGCGATCGAAAGAGCAGTCGCCAAGCTGGAGCCAGCAGACACTCTCCAGGGCGTGCAATACGAGATTACACCGGAGCTGATCGGAGGCATAGAATTGGCCGCTAATGGGCGCAAAGTTTCCTGGAGCATTAGCGATTATCTGTTGTCGCTGGAGCAAAGGGTACAACAACTAATGGCTCGCAGAACCAAGATCGATGAGCAAGTCGAATAATGAATTAGCTCCTGTTCTGGAAAGCACACTGGCGACCTTGAGAGAGGCCAGGCGGAACTTTCAACCGACACTGGACGTCCGAGAGTTTGGCAAGGTCAAGACCGTGTCAGCCGGAATCGCCACAGTTTCCGGTCTGCCCGGCGTTGGCTGCGACGAGTTGTTAAGTCTGTCGGACGACTTGTACGGAATCGCATTCAACCTGGACGACGACGAAGTTGGAGTTGTATTGCTCGGCGCGTGTAACCATCTCACTGCAGGCAGCGAGGTCAGCCGAACCGGTCGAGTCATGGATGTGCCGGTCGGTGACCGCACACTCGGCCGAGTGCTGGATCCCTTGGGTCGGCCCCTGGACGAAAAAGGGCCGGTGTTTTCGAAGCGGCGGTCGCCCATCGAGCGACCTGCTCCCAGGATCATGGACCGTGCTCCAGTCACAGTTCCGCTACAGACCGGCATCAAATTGATCGACGCGCTCGTACCGATCGGCCGAGGTCAACGAGAACTGATTCTGGGAGATCGGCAAACCGGAAAGACTGCGATCGCCGTCGATAGCATTATCAATCAGCGGCCGGACGACGTAGTCTGTATTTATTGCGCGATAGGTCAACGCGCTTCATCCGTAGCGAAAGTGTTAGCGGATCTTAAAGAGCACGACGCTATGGATCACACGGTAGTTATCGTGACCGAAGGAAATGATGCGCCTGGTCTGAAATACATCGCACCTTATGCGGCCACGGCGGTGGGCGAGTATTTTATGGAACAGGGCCGGGACGTTTTAATCGTGTACGATGATCTTACGCAACATGCACGTGCTTATCGCGAACTTTCTCTGTTGCTGAGGCGGCCGCCTGGTCGAGAAGCTTTCCCCGGCGACATTTTCTATATCCATTCCAGGCTGCTCGAACGTGCCACGCATCTTGGCCAGCATCTGGGTGGAGGATCGCTCACCGCTTTACCCATCGTTGAGACAGAAGCCCAAAATATCGCGGCTTATCTTCCAACCAACTTGATATCGATCACCGACGGCCAACTTTACCTCTCCCCTAACCTTTTTGAGTTAGGGGTATTACCAGCGATCGACGTAACCAAGTCGGTTTCACGGGTCGGAGGCAAAGCGCAACT
>JAFAHI010000104.1 GCA_019237325.1 Verrucomicrobiota bacterium
ATTGGAAACAGATCCCGGGGTAAAAAAGACGCTGTATGAAGCTGAGGCTCTCATACAACTCGCAGACACCGCACACCCGGAACGGCAAGTCGCGGCCGCAGACTCACTAGCCAAATTGAACTGTATCGGTGCGCTGGATGCCCTGAGAGGCTTAACGGAAAGCAAGAGCGCATCTTCCGAGACCAAGCAGGCAGCAATCAAAGCTACCCAAGCCATTCAGAGTTATCTCGCCGTCGTGAATTTCTTCGGCACGATTTTTCACGGCGTCAGTCTGGGATCGATTCTATTGGTTTCCGCATTGGGGTTGGCCATCACCTTCGGGCTGATGGGT
Source organism: Verrucomicrobiota bacterium (assembly GCA_019237325.1). GTDB lineage: Bacteria > Verrucomicrobiota > Verrucomicrobiia > Chthoniobacterales > JAFAMB01 > JAFAVN01. Next base: position 332 of record JAFAHI010000104.1, read on the forward strand.
GTGATCAACATGGCTCACGGTGAAATGATCGCCGTAGGTGCTTACACGACGTACGTCGTAGAAAACGTTTTTCGTGATGGCCTGCCGCTCTCACCTCTCGGTATCCGGATCTTCCTTCCAGGTCTGCATCTCACCGGATGGCCTTTTCAGACTTACTTCATTTTCGCTATTCCTTTGTCATTCCTGGCGGCCGCGCTCGCTGGACTCGCACTCGAGCGGTTGGTGATCCGGTTTCTGTACCGTCGGGTGCTGGAATCGTTGCTGGCGACGTGGGGTGTATCGCTCATCATGCAGCAGCTATTCCGCCTGGTGTTCGGGGCGAACAACGTTCAAGTAAATTCTCCTTCGTGGCTGCTCGGCAATTTCACGATCAGCGATGTGATTCTGGGTTATAACCGGATCTTCGTTATTGCGTTTGCGGTTCTGATTGTGGTCGGAACCTGGCTGCTGTTAACCAAGACGCCGCTCGGTCTCTTCATTCGAGCTGTGATTCAGGATCGAGACATGGCTGCCTGTATGGGGGTACCTACGCAGCGGGTCAACATGCTCACATTCGCTTTCGGATCCGGTCTTGCTGGGTTAGCGGGAGCCTTTCTCTCCCAGATCGGGAACGTCGGTCCCAGCCTAGGGCAGAGCTATATCATCGACAGCTTTATGACGGTTGTGGTCGGCGGAGTCGGGAGCATTGCCGGCACGGTGGTCTCAGCCCTTGGAATCGGGTGTTCGGATCAGGTTCTCCAACAGGTCCTGGGATCACCAGTGCTCGGCAAGATTATGGTCCTGACCGCGATCATCCTTTTTTTGCAATGGAAACCAGGAGGGTTTTTCCCAACTCGAAGCCGCACCTTGGACAGCTAAGTTTCCCTCGCCACCGCAATGCAAAATAGCTTTCGTAAAGCCGAACTGTGGGGCATCGGAATAGGGGCAATTCTTATCCTAGGCATTCTGCCGGCGCTCAACGCTTTTGTTCCCGAGACCAGCGTTTTCCATCTCAGCGATTTCACCATCAATCTGTACGGCAAATACATCTGTTATGCCGTGCTGGCTATGAGCGTGGATTTACTCTGGGGTTACACCGGGTTGCTAAGTCTGGGGCAATGTCTCTTTTTCGCTCTGGGCGGCTATGCTTTCGGCATGCATCTCATGTTGTTGATCGGAAAGCTCGGCCAGTACCATAGCGATCTTCCCGACTTCATGGTCTTCCTGGGTTACCCTGCGCTGCCACTCCACTGGGTACCGTTCCGGAGTTTCTGGTTCGCTGTAGCGGCTGTCGTTCTAGTGCCCGGTCTGGTAGCCTTGGTGTTCGGATTTCTGGCGTTTCGCTCCAGGATCCGCGGCGTTTACTTTTCCATTCTGACCCAGGCGCTCACGTATGGCGCTTGCCTGATGTTTTTCCGGAATGATTTCACCTTCGGCGGCAATAACGGCCTGACCGATTTTAAGTTTATTCTGGGGTACGATATCCGAAGTGCGGCCACTCAACGCTGCTTGTTCATCGCTACCGGTATTCTTCTCATCTTAACCTATGTCTTTTGCCGGTGGCTAACGATGACGAGGTTCGGAAAAATCCAGAGAGCGGTCCGCGATAGCGAGAATCGAGTTTTGTTTTCGGGCTACGCAGCAGCCAATTTTAAATTGTTCGTGTTCGTGGTGAGCGCCATCATCGCCAGCTTGGCGGGTGCGCTTTATGTGCCGCAGGTTGGGATCATCAATCCTAGCGAGATGGCGCCTGACAAATCTTTGGAAGCTGTGGTCTGGGTCGCGGTTGGCGGACGAGGCACGCTGATCGGCCCGATCGTCGGCGCGATCGTAGTGAACGCCTTGAAGAGCTGGGCTACGCGCGCCTTTCCGGATCTCTGGCTCATCATTCTCGGCGCCATGTTCGCGATCATTGTGCTCTTTATGCCAAAGGGGCTGGTTGGCTTGCCGAAGCAGCTTATCTCTCTGTTTAAGCGCGGTTTCGCGTATATGAGAAAGAGGTCGGCGCGGGGCGAGATCGGTTCAGAATTGTCCCTAAAAGAATCATCGACCCCGCCGCCACCGGGCGCAATCAGGACAGGGCGCGTGGAATGAGTCGGGGCGTGTATCCAATGACGAATCGCAGTATCCAATACTCCAACGCTCCACCACTCCATCACTCCGTTTGCCCGAAGTCGAGAACGAGGATGACGAGGACGAGGACGAGTACGAAGTGCCTGACGAGCTTTAGCAACCCCACATGAACAAGCCATTCATCCTCACTGCCGAAGGCGTGACCAAAAGCTTCGACGGCTTCAAGGCGATCAACGATTTGAATTTTTACCTCGATGAAGGTGAACTTCGCACGATCATCGGACCGAATGGAGCCGGCAAAAGCACTTTTCTCGACTTGATCACCGGCCGGACCCGGCCCGACGAAGGACAGATTGAATTCAAGGACACGCCGGTTACCAAGAAAAGCGAATACCAAATTTATCGGATGGGAATTGGGCGCAAATTTCAGACCCCGAGCGTCTACTCCGATCACACGGTTTACGAGAACATCCTCTTAGGACTCAAGGGCAGCCGGGGAGTATGGAGTGCGATTTTTGGCAAGGTCACTCCGGCCCAGAATGAGCGGATCTTTCAGGTGCTCGAGACCATCAACCTGAAGGACAAGGCTCAGGTCAGGGCGGGCGCGCTGGCGCATGGCCAAAAACAGTGGCTCGAAATCGGGATGCTGATCGCTCAGGATCCGGAACTGATGCTGGTGGACGAACCGGCGGCCGGCATGACGGATGAAGAGACGGCGCGGACCGGTGAGCTACTCTTAAGCTTAGCCGGCAAGCACACGATCATCGTTAGCGAGCATGAGATGGTCTTTGGACGGCAGCTCGCCAGTAAAGTGACCGTGCTTCACCAAGGGAGTGTTCTCTGCGAGGGATCACTGGACGAGATCCAAAACGATGAACGAGTCATAGAAGTCTATTTGGGAAGAAAGAAAAAACATGAGGCCATCCATGCTGAGCATTGACAAAGTCAGTATCTCGCTGGGCGGTTCTCGGATTCTGCGCGAGGTGAGTCTCGAGGTTGGCGCCAATCACGTATTTTGCTTAATGGGGCGCAACGGGGTGGGAAAAACCACGACTTTGAAGAGCGTCGTTGGGCTCTACAAACCGAACAGTGGCAGGTTTGTTTTTGACGGGTGCGATATTTCCCGGATGCCCCCTGAGGAGCGAGCTCGAGCTGGCATAGGATACGTGCCTCAAGGTCGAGGGATTTTCCCGCATCTAACGGTTGCGGAAAACCTTTCTATAGGCGCCGTGGCCAAACGGAAAAAATCGAAAGAGGCGCTGGAACGCGTTTACTCCTTGTTTCCAATCATCAAAGACTTTTGGCGCGCAAAGGCGGGATGCTGTCCGGCGGTCAGCAACAACAACTTGCGATCGGACGTGCGCTGTTAACAGAACCGAAGCTCCTGATCCTTGATGAACCGACTGAGGGAATCCAGCCCAACATCATCGACCAGATCGGCGAGGCAATTAAGCTCCTTCGAAAAGAATCCATTACCATCCTGTTGGTGGAGCAATACCTGGAATTCTGTAAAGAGTTAGCGGACAACTTCGCGATCCTGGATCGGGGCAGCGTCGTGGCCCAAGGACCGGTTGCAGAGCTCACCGACCAAGTCGTAAAGCAGCATCTAACGGTGTAGTCCGAAAGCGGAAAAGATCCGCAGATTACAAAGATTACGCAGATTTCTCGTGATTGGTGTTGCATAACCCAAATCGGAGGGGCCTTGCATTCGGCTTCCGCAGCTAAAGGCGGGTGTCGACCCTGTAAGCCGATCGCTGGTATGGCGTTTGGAAAGACGCGACGCCCCGAATTGGGATGCGGAATGCTTTCTCACCTTTCGCTGAATTCCAATCTGCGTAGTCTGAGTAATCTGCGGATCTTAACCTCTGCTTCCGAATCTGAATTAAATAGGATTGGCTCAACGGCCGGCTGGTCGGCACTGATTTTCTTTGCAGTGCTTCTTTCGTCGATGGCCGCTTTCACTGGGCTGAACTTCTTCACCGGTCTTTTTAGATTCTATCCGGCGGTCGCGCTATTTGTGCCGATGTGGATCCCGGGAATTGCCGGAATACTGGCGGCGCGGTACTCGAAGGTCAGGCTTCGAGGCACGAAGCGGTCGGGGTTTTGGTTCCTGGCTTTGGCGGTGATCGCCCCGCTGGGGGTATGCGGGATTATCCGGGGCGCCCTTTGGCTATCGGGATTAGAGACGTTCCAGCACGACCTTCGAGAAATCGGAGCCGGCTCAATCTCATTGTTCGCACTGGGATTTTTGTTTTCTGTCCTTGGCGCTTTGGGAGAAGAGATCGGTTGGCGGGGTTTTCTAACTCCTCTGCTTGCCCGGCGGCTGGGTTTTACCGTTCTAGTCTGGTGTAGCTGGTTACCGTGGTTCCTATTCTATCTCTGGTTGTTTTTCTTGGCTGGATCGTACTCCCAACCAGCGTTCGGGCTGCAGGTGCTGACTCTCGCTGCCCTGCTGTTCGCCCTCAATGTGTTCCTGGTGTGGTTGCGGATGAGAACCGGCAATTTATGGCCACCGGTGCTGTTCCACGCGGTTCACAATTTTTTGCTGTTTAATCCCGTCGTGCTTAGCCAATCGCATCGGCCATGGCTGACGGGCGAGTCGGGATTAGGCATCGCCTGCGGTTATCTTGCGATCTGCATCGGATCGCTTTGGGATGGGAGCCGGGGGAGGATGAGTGAAAGGTGATTAGGCCTCTTACGGGGTTGCCCCGATTTTGTCCCAAAGGGATTTAAGGACTAAGCCTGGGGCTGAGTCCTTTGATCCCTTTGGGATCAAGCCGGGCGAGAACGAAGCGCTTGGCGTTACACTCCCAGCAACCAGTCTACGCTCGATTTTTGCGCAGGTTGAAGCTGCAGATGACGTTCAACGGCGGCTGCGACAAACGCTAAGTCATTCCGGGTTAACCACCAGCCGATGAACGGAATCAATACGAGGATCCCGATGGCGGCATTCATCGCCGAAAGGGTGGCGTAAATGTAGGAACCGGCATGGAGTCCGTCGAAACTGATGTTTACTGGATAATCGAAAATCAAGAAGATACCGCCAGCTTGCGCGACGATGAGAATCAGAACGGCCCAAATTACTTTCATCGGAACCGGAGTGCCTCCCTCGAAGATCACGGCGCTGCCTTCTTTCAGCGGGGTGACCGATCCGGTGAGAACCGGTTTGAACCAAAACCCCGGCGAAAACCAAGCTGATCCCCATCCGATTCTCTGCCGTTTTTCTGCGGTAAAGCGGGTCCCTTTAACCTGGGCGATGATCTCTTTTTCGCCTTCGTAAAGGGAGCTTTTACTCGGGTCTATTTTTTTTGCGTCGGTGAATTCCGGCAGTTTTGAGATTAGTTCCGAAGGGGGGAGCGGTGAGCTGAAGAACTTGTACATGGGATTTCGTCTTGCGCCTCTCCTTTTCATGAGCCGAAGCGTGGGGACTGTCAAGGATACGGTGAGGATAGCAAGTCGACTAGGTGTACGGAAGTTGGAGACGCTAAGTACCCAGACCGTCTACTAAGTCCACTCTATCCACTTCCGTCCACTGGCCGTTACCGCGCTTGCGCGCCGTCCGGTGAGGCCGCAGAGTCCTCACGTAGCTTATGCCCGCTGAAATTGCTCTCCCGCGTCTTTTGCGAATTGGAGGCGGAGCCTTTGGCGAGACCTCAAAGGTGCTTTCCGACCTCGGACTGAAACGCCCGCTTATCATCACCGACTCATTCTTATCCAAGCAAGGCTTGGCTGATCGATTGGCTAACGTTTTGAAGCTTGGGGATGGAGTCCGGATTTTTTCAGGTGCAGTTCCGGATCCAACGAGTGGTTCAATCGACGCCGGCCTGGCCTATATCAAGGAGCACGATCACGATTGTGTTATCGGGTTGGGTGGTGGTAGTTCGATCGATACGGCAAAAGCTGTCGCCGTATTAGCAGTGCATGGCGGCCCGATGCGAAAGTATAAGACCCCATTCCTGCAAAATGCGCCGGGATTGCCGATCATTGCTATTCCGACCACGGCAGGGACCGGTTCGGAGACGACTCGTTTCACGGTTGTTACCGATGATCCTTCGGGCGAAAAAATGCTCTGCACTGGGGTCGGCTATGTGCCAACGGCCGCAATTGTGGACTACGAGTTGACACTGCAGAAACCAAAACGGCTTACGGGCGATACCGGTGTTGATTCATTGACTCACGCGATCGAGGCCTACGTTAGTCGCCGGGCCAATCCATTTGCGGATGGTTTCGCGCTGACCGCAATGGAAGCGATCTGGAAGTCTTTACCGGTGGCCTATGTTGAGCCCAGTAATCGGGCGGCACGGGAGCGCATGATGTTAGCAGCAACGCAGGCGGGAATTGCTTTCTCCAATTCCAGCGTTGCGTTGGTGCACGGTATGAGCCGGCCTATCGGTGCGCATTTCCATGTGCCACACGGAATGTCGAACGCGATGTTGCTGCCAGCAATCACGACTTTCTCGGTGACCGGAAACGAGCGGCGGTATGCCGACTGCGCGCGTGTCATGGGAATGACTAAAAGCGACGCCAGCGATGAGGCTGCGGCGGCAGCGCTCGTGCAGGCGCTCAGAAACTTGAATTTGCAACTGGAGGTTCCGACCCCGGAAAAGCTCGGGATCGAAAGGAAGCAATGGTTTGACGCGATCCCAACGATGGTCGAGCAAGCCATCGCTTCCGGCTCTCCCGCGAATAATCCACGCGTACCTACTTCGCAGGAGATCACCGATCTCTACGGTCAAGTTTACGGGTAGCTCATTTTCGTTCTCGTACTCGTCGTCGTCCTCGTCCTCGACTGGGTGTTCAAGTGTGGCAGCCGTCACTAGACGCAAGCCGCAATAGAGCGTGGCCACGGATGGGAACCTATGGGACCCATGGGACTTATGTGAAATTAGTTCGTGTCGCCCGCGGTGATGCCCGGGCTTCCACTTTCTCAACTGGCTTTGCGTGGTCCTCCCTGGCCTTCGGACGACAAACAGGCAAGAGCTGTGCAAGCCGAGCAGCGATGGCAAGACATCTAACGTAAAAAAAGAAGCCCGGACGTTTTAGACGTCCGGGCTTACTGCTTACTGCTTAGTGCTTACTGCTCTCAATGCTACGATACTATTTAGGAAACTTGATCAACTATTTCGACATCAACGACGTTGCCATCGACCACGGTGACCTGCTTGTATTGGCCGTCATCCATGGCGTAGTAATACACGGTCGCATCGTCTCCGTCATAGGTCGTATAGTCCGAATAAACTGGGTCCGGATAATAGTAGTCGACTAGATCCAGCGGCATCCCCACGACGACGTTACCCCAGCAAATATCGTCATACCATGCCCAGCAAAGTCCCGGAGCGAACCCCAGCGCAATCAAATTATTACAATACCAGTGGGCTCCCCAATAGTTACACCGCCACCAGTATCCGCCATGGTTGAACCAGCAGCTGCGAGTTCGACTATCCGCGAAGAAGGCGCCGTGGCCTGCCCATTGACGGTTAGAAATCTGGTTAAGCCGCTGAGTCATCATGCCATGAGCCGAAGCAGCGGTCATCGAATGGTCAAATGAAGTCCGCGCGCGAAGCGCCTCAGCCTTCGGCGCACGTGCCGGATCGTGTAGCCGCGAGGTATTTCTAGCGGCGTCCGCTCTACTCGCCTGGCCCAGGTTGCGATTTGTGTCGGCCGCTCGATTTACAGTGGCCGCTCGATTCACGGTTGCATCATGATGCTGGGTGGTCGCGGTTTCACGATGTGTAGTCGCTGTCTCATGATGGTTGTAGGCATGAGACGAACTGTTGTTCCGCGCGTACAGATTTGCGTGATAACTGTGCGTCGTGTTCCTCGCCAAACCGGAAGAAGCGGTTCTGGTGCTGGCGTGATAGCTGAGTGCGCTAGCATGAAAGGTGTGCGCGTTTGGGTGATAGGAAGCCGCCGGATGAAAAGAGTCGCCGTGGCTACCTCCGGCCGGATGACCTCCGCTACTCGGATGGCCTCCGCCGCCTCCCTGCCCGCCGCCACCACCGCTTGTATGGTTAGCGAGCGCAGAAAGCGGTAAACAACTGACGCTCGCAGCCACGACAATGGCAGCCAGTTTATGTACTCTGCCCACAGAACTGATTTGCTCTAAAGGCAACAACTTTTTCATAAAGTAATCTCTCGAAATAACTCAATTAGGGTGCTCGTGGTATCGGCTCTGCGGGCCCAATCCATCGATACCCATAGCATTACTGACGCGCGGGGGTAGCGGAGGTTTGCAATTGGTCAATTACAATTCTGTAATTACAGTCCTTTAATTAACAATCTGTAATCTACGCGTCAGCATCGTAAGTTAACTGATTTGCGGACAGATAGCTGCAAGAAAAAACTGATCCAGCCTGAATTACTCGGAGCATACAAACGGAGAACGCCGGAACCGGACCAGTCGGCCCGTTCCGGCGTTCAGCCGTGCCTAAGGTTTCGTGTTTACTGACTAAGAAATATGATCAACGATCTCGACATCGACAACGTCACCATCGACAACCGTGACCTGTCTGTACTGACCGTCGTAGGTTGCGTAGTAGTACACCGTGGCCGGTTCGCCATCATAATCCGTATCTTCTGTTTGAACTGGTGTCGGATAATAATAGTCCACCAGATCTAACGGCATCCCTACGACGATGTTGCCCCAGCAAATGTCGTCGTACCACGCCCAGCAAAGGCCGGCTGGCCAACCTAGAACGATGAGGCGGTCGCAATATGAGTGGGCGCCCCAGAAGTTGCAACGCCAGTAATAACCACCGTGTTGGAACCAGTATCCTCGATGCGGGTCCGATTGAGCTGAAAACACTGTTCCGTGTGTCGACCACTGTCGGTTACTAATCTCAGTAAGTCTGTGGCTCATCAATCCCTGCGCAGACGATCTAGTCAGAGAATGATCAAACGAGGTGGCTTTCGCTGCAGTGTTTATTCTAGTCTGCAGGTTCCGCTTGCCCGGCTCCGGAGTAATGTTTCGTTCTCGCGTGTTTGCTGTTTGATGATTGCGCGCTTCACGAGAAGCGTTGTTCCGCTCATAAAGGCTAGCGCGCGTATTAGGGGAAGCGCCTTTCCTTAGCTCAGATGAGGTGTTTCGTGCTTGAGTGCTACTGACATGCGTATGCTCCGTTTTCGCAGCTACACCAGTATGGGACTCCGTTCGGTGTGAAGTCGCGGTCTTGGTGGCCGTGGTATGCGAGGCGCTGCTGTGATGCGAAGCCACGTTCTCACGTGAAACCACATTATGATGCGAAACTGCGTTTTGATGAGAACCCGCGGTCTGATGCGAAACTGCGGTCCTATTCGTGCTCGCGTGGTACGCGTTTTGGTGGGAACCGGGTCCGGGTTGATGGGAGCTTATGCTCTGGGGTGCGCTGGAAACATGGTTCCCGCTCTGGTGCACAGTCGGGGCTTTGCTAACACCGCCTTGATGTGAACCGCCTTGGTGCGAACTAGGAGCTTTGTTGTCGCCGCTTTTATTGTTGTGATTAGGCTCGTCGGCCAACGCGGAGAACACGGCGAAGCAGCTGATGCTCGCAACTGTGATGAGGACGGTCCACCGTCGAACATTGCCGGCAGAGCGCACGCGCTCCGTAGGCGATAACGTTTTCATAAGGACTTTTCGAAATTTTGACTAAATGATACAGCTTGCTCTTTGGATCGGGAGTCCAAGAACAGAATATACCTTTTGTTTAACTGAGAATTTGGACGAGGAAGCGTGCGTTAGTATTCAGTTGGGTTTTGTTAAGCCTGGAAGCAGCGCCTCAACATTGCCTTCGCCGACGCTGCGCCGTAACACGCAGTTGAGAGCGTGAGGCTGTTCTTGGTCCACAAATCGGTGGAACGAATGACTAGCTCCGTAGGAGCGAAATCTTTATAGCTACGATAATCATATGTGCGGCTAGCTCCGTTAGGAGCGACATCGAAGAGCGTTTTCCACGGTTACCCAACATTC
>JAFAHI010000419.1 GCA_019237325.1 Verrucomicrobiota bacterium
CCATGAGCTGGATGGCATCAAAAATCATCGAATTTGGAGCAATCGACCAGACTGCTGAGCCCTTATGCGCCAAAATAGCGCCGACTGAACCAACGATTTCCATAGGCCTCCTTTTCTTTGTTCGAGTTCTCTAACGTCCGCACCAAAATTGCTACCGGAGCTACAGCAGATCCATTCTGAAGAGGCATCTGTTGTTCTACTTTGTAGTTAGGACTTTGGTTCCGGCTCTGAAAAAACGTCTCACTCAAAGCCGTTGGGTGCTTTCCGCCCCTTGCCTAAGATTAATCGTCCGTTGCAGTACAGTTGGGAGGGATCTTCGCTGGTGAGTATTCCAGGCAATCAGTTGCCTGCCTAGTGCGCCGTGGAACGCACATCACCGCAGTGAAAGTCCTGCCTTGTTAAACCGTGAAAGAACGGTTTCCGCTATCTGTATGAAGATTTTCGTGATGAAAGTGACGGTTACCTTTATCAGCTGTCGCTGCATCGCGAAGTATCGATCGGTAGCGGCGACTGTCCATGAGGTCTAACGGTGCGGCCTATCTATGATCGTAACGGAGCGACAGGGGGTCCTAAGCTCAACGCGCAGTCGCCATCCGAGCGTTGGTGGCGACTGCGTTCGTAGGCTAATCACACCTGCGGCTTCGCTATCACCACGGTTTTGGAGCACACGATTGGGCCTTATGGACAGTCGCCGCTACCGAGACTTGTCGTACCGCGTCTTAGGTTGACGCGCAGGGGCAGCCGCCGGACTACGTCGGTCAGGGGACACAGAGATCACAGAGACGAACCGAACGGGAGTTTCTCTCTCTACGTTCTTTGCTCGATGTTACTTGCTGGCAAAAACGGAGCTCCTCAGAGTAGAAATGCCGGTCGCCGGCGAGGGGACCTATTCGATATAACGCGAAGGTTTCCGGATTATCGGTCGTCGCTGACTAACTAAATTGACCGCTTCATGCCTTTCGATTCGGTGTCCAATAGCCCCTTTGAGGTGTTTACATAGCTCGTGTTCGATCAACAGCAAAAGACCGAACAGACTCTTATGCTCGCTCTCATTTGCAAGTCGCCCGAGTTTATGAAGTACAGAAGTGAGCTGACGGTTGGGAGGCGGTTTCATCGGTTCGTGTTGGCGCAAATTGGTTTACATCCGAGGTAGTCAAAAGGTGGTGGCACGCTCAAGTTCGCCTCATACCTTTCGGCTATGGCTTTCCACGACGCGTGCCCTACTCCTGGACTCTAATTTTAACTCCCTGATTGTGGCTCCTAGCTGCAGTTGCATAGTGGAAGGTTAGGCCGGCCTTGTAAATCCATGGTTAGCAAAATTTCGGGCTCCAGCCCGAAGTCGCGACCCAAACATTACTAACTCTATCGGACATTGCCATTGGACCTTGGGGAAATGGACGAAAGTCCAATTGAGCGGGCGTTGTAGGCTGAAATAGATTGCAAGCGAGTACCTCCGTTTAGCTGTACGATCCCACGGTCAGAGAATGCGTAGGCCGCTCACGCCGCTTGTTAGTAATTTACCTGGTCAAATGATAAAGCCTCGCTTGAGTGGCCCTGGATCGGTGTTGATTGGGCTTTTGTTGATGACCGGTTTCAGTGGGTGCGCGATTCCCCAGATCCAGTCAGCAAGCGACTCTGACGATCACGTGTTCATCCGATACTGGGCTCCGAAAGATAGCAAACGGTTGCGCCTGGCAGTAAAAGATCTCATCGATATCAAAGGCGTGGTCACTACCGCCGGTTCCAAGTATGTCGCCGAGACCAACTCCGCTGCAACGAGTGATGCTGCCTGCCTAACGATATCCCGAGCAAGAAATATTCAGATCGTGGGCAAAACGAATCTCAGCGAATTCGCGGCGGCCCCGTCAGGCGTCAACGATTTCTTTGGCACGCCGAGCAGCCCTTTGAGCAAGCAGAGCAAGCTAATTCCGGGAGGGTCATCGAGCGGTTCGGCGGTGGCGGTGGCGGATGGACTAGCAGACGTTGCTTTTGGAACGGATACGGCGGGCTCTATTCGCGTTCCCGCAGCTTGTTGCGGCATCGTTGGTCTGAAGACCACCTTTGGTCTGGTTTCTTTGAAGGGGGTGTTTCCCGTTGAACCAGAGCACCTGGATACCGTCGGCCCCATGGCTAGAGACGTGGAACATGCCGTTGAAGGGATGGATCTTTTGCAGCGCGGGTTTATGGCCAGATATCGAGCCGCTGTCGCCAAGAACCCTTCAGCTAAGAAGATCAGGATCGGAAGACTCTACCTGAGCGGTACCGACCCTAACATCGACAAAGCAGTCGATGATGCTCTGGTGCGAGCACAATTTGAAGTCATTCCCTTAGACCTGGCATTTAAGCAAAAGTGGGACCAAGCCAAGAGAGATGGGAACATTCTGGCGGCGGCAGGCATTTGGATGAGCGATGGAAAATACTTCGATAAACTCATCGGAGTTAGCGCCAGGACAAAAGCCATCATGGCTTTGGGTGAATTCGATTTGGCGACAAGTTACCAAAATGCCGTGCAGAGGCTAGCGGCATGGCAGGAGACCCTTCACGAAACCTTTAAAAAAGTTGACTTCATCGCGCTACCAACTCTTCAGAAGCTGCCGGCCAACATTCCCATCGCGGCCCTTTTCGAGGCACAGGTACTGAATCTGCAAAATACCGTTCCGGTTAATTTTGCCGGAAATCCTGCTTTGGCCATACCGATTCCATTAAACGATAAGCTGCTTCCGACCACCAGTCTGCAACTGGTGGGACGGCGGTTGAGCGAAGCCGACCTCCTGAATGCCGGCCGCCTGGTTGAGGCGAGTTCCCGGTTTTAAAGTGCCGGATCCGAAGAGCCTCACCGCGTGTCGGGACGTCGCTTTGAAGCCGCAACTTATTGACCCGTCATTCTTTCTTCGCGGCCGAGGATCTGCGTCCGAATAAAGGTGACCTTTGGGTTTGTGCCCGCGTTGTGCACTAAGATTACCTCCTGACAAGTTCCCGTGATAACCTGCTTTCGGTTTTGAACAGCAAATCCGATGGTAATAATGGCTCGGGTAACGTCGTGAACAGCATCCACCATCTCTACAACGGGCTCTCCAGCTACCCAATAACTCCTTTGGGGCCAGGATTGGTTATACTTGCTTACTTCCTCCGTGATAAATGCCTTCGTGACCGTGCCGTTAGTCAGATAATCCACGTTATCCGCATAGAAAGACCCTACACTCCGCCAATTAACCGTATTGCCTGACGCAACAAATTGATTCACAAATTCGTCCAGATCCGTTCTCGGCTGCTTCGCACCGGCGGCTCGTTCCGTTGTAGCAACTTGCCGTGTTTCGCTCTCCGCGGCCCGTTTGCCGTCAGCTAGAAGCGCAGTTTTCAATGTCTCCACCGCGATGGCGAAATTCAGATTCTGACCCTCTTTTTGAATCGAGGCGGCAATACCGATCACTTGTCCAGATTCATCGAGAACCGGTGACCCACTGGAACCGGGCGAGATCGGCGCGGTAATTTGGATGAGAGACCGATTGTCCCGAAAGGCGGAGATAATACCATCCGAAACTGTCCCTTCCAGTCCTTCCGGGCTACCAATAACTAGCACCCGCTCGCCTTCTACCGCGTTAGTAGAACTACCCAGTTCTAAATAAGGTACGCCAGCCGCTGCAAACTTGAGCATCGCGACGTCAAATTCAGCTGACCGAAAAACCACAGACCGAAAGATGAAAATCGCCCCGGTGCTGGTTTGCGCGAATAAATCGGCGGCTCCGGCAATGACATGATTGTTCGTTAGTAACAGCCCATCGCCGCTGATGAAGAATCCTGTGCCGGTTTTGTAAGGATTTTGCTTCGCGTCTACCGCAACGATTTGAACCACTGCCGGTTTGGCTTTGGCGACAATTTCGGGAGTCGTGATCGCGCTGAGGTTCACCGCCGAGGAAAGAGTCAGGCCAAGAACAAGGCCGCGTGTCCACGGTAATCGTTTCATAAACTTTGTTCGAAGGGAAAAATGAGCGTCCCGAGTTGTCTACCCGCTAAATCGGACTGCAAACATTACTCACCTGGGGATCTTCGTCGTATGCTAATAGAAATCCGAAAAGATCGTCCTGCCACATCGCCCTTCTCGCCAGCAACGCACCGGTCTCGGCAACCTGCTTTTCCCAATCTGCGCTCTCAGCGTTGTTAATAACCACGAAATTAATTATTGGCCATTGCAGCGAGTTCCGTAAGATCCGCACGAAGTCGATCGCACCTAATCCGGGTAGTTCCGGACCAAGCACAATGAGGCTATATGGAATGTGAGGCAAAATGCTAAACGCGTGTTCTGCTCGGCTAACCCCATGCACCAACCAACCGTGTTCACGCAATAGGGCCATAATTGAATTGCGAAGATGATCTCCTTGATCGATGACGAGAGCAAAGTGCAGCCGGTTGGGGTGATGTCGAGAGTCCCCTAATTCATGGTGGGCTAATGTTTTCATAAGCTGAGACAGCCGGGACGTGGTTTCCCACTGCGGGCAGTTAATTTAACGGTCAGCGAAGCATCAGTATCCCCTTGATCCGCTGAATGCGTGCTTTCCGTCTCGCTCGTTTCTCAACCCGAAGATCGTTTCTACGCAAAATCTCACCGATTAGTAGCGGGAAGTCACTTAGGGTGGCGGTCGATGAAAAACGGTAAGCTGGGAGGCTGCGTGTATGGTGAATTGGTGATAGCATAACTGGCTCTCTCTATTTTCGGGCCTGCTAGTATCCCTGGTGAGTCGCGGAATTCGCTGATTACCGCGACAGTGGGGTAGTTAGGGTGGCCATTGGTGGTCGGTCACTGGTAAGTGAAGCCAACTCAATTGACTGCTTCAATTGGACCTTAGGTTAATGGACTTAGGTCCAATTGAGTCTGGCCGTAGATCCTAGTTTCTTGAAGAGACGGAGACTCAGATACGGAGATCCCTACGCGCGGATTTTAACTACTCCAGCATCAATGGACAAACGTTGGCTATCTCAAGTAATGACTGATTCGGGTTTCCCGCTGCTGGTGTTGGCGTTGGCCATGACTCAGATCAATCTAGGACCTCGGAGAAGCGCCAACTTACTCGGCCACGACAGGCAGAAATCGACCGAGATTCGGTCAAACGATCGGCGGCCGAAGGAAATTGGGAAATATGGCTCGACTAGCCCAAGCGAGAGTCCCCGGGTCGCAGAGAGACCTTTTTCGACCAACAAATGAGTTCAACATCAGTTGCCTGATTTATGCAGATTTTCATTTTTCTGTCTTGCTATTTGATATTCCTGCTGGCCGTGGCGTTGGCCAGGTAGCCGCGCCGGTTGGCGGCTGCGCGCGTAAGGCAATTGCACCATCGATCCAGACCCGGGAGGGCGCGCTGCCTGTCCGACATAGCCTTGTTTCGGACGCCAGACCACTCTCCAAAGCTGGCGACGTCGGATCCTCGCGCGCCGCGAAGACGTTCGAGGTCGGTAGGCGCATCAGAACCCTCAAAGGACTAAGACGCCGGGGTTCCAGGAACGACGGATCACGGGGATCCGTCGTCGCCAAGTTCTGGGAGAAGGGAGTTGCTATCAGAAGGCTATGTCGGACAGGCAGTGATGCCTCCCCGCGCTGTGTTACATAGCCGCCTGGCGCGCCGTCGTTTTCCGTACGGACCCGCTGGCCTTAGTGACTGCAACCGTTTCGCGTTGCCGCGGTGATCGCTGCGACAAGGGTCGGCCCATCCAGCGGCTTCTGAAGAAACGCCGCTACACCGCGCGCTGTCATGCGTTCACGGTCCTTGGGCGCGTCCCGGCCGGTTATAGCGACAATCGGAATCCGCAGACCGGAGTGTGCTAGTTGGGATTCGACCTCAAAGCCGTCTATCTCCGGCATATGCAGGTCAAGGACAAGACAGTCCGGAGTATGACTTCTTAGTGATTCTAAAAACTCTGTTCCGGACGGAAATGCTTCCACTCTCAATCCGGACAATCGCAGCAGCCGGGAAAGTGCCTTGCGTATCGGTTCCTCGTCGTCCACGACCGCGACCAGCGGCCTCTCGTTGCACATCTTGCGATACTAGCAGCCACCCCAGTGAATGCAATTGGACCTTAGGCTAATCTCGGGGCACTGGGATTGACCCTCAAAAAAAGGAGTTATTACACCCGCGCGCGTGAAGATCCAACGCTACAAGGGCTGAATCCCCGCCCGCTGCGCTATCCTCACGAGTTCGGCCAATGACGCAGCCTTAACCTTTTCCATTACCCGGGCACGGTGGACTTTGACGGTCTTCTCGACGGTACCAATATCGGCCGCAATTTGTTTGTTGAGCTTCCCAGCGACGACATGGCAGAGCACCTCGTACTCCCGGGGCGTGAGTAAAGCGAGTCGCCGCCGGATCTCTGTTAGCTCCTCGTCAATCCGCCGCGCAAGTCGATCCTTTTCGATTGCGCCGCAGACAGCGGGGATCAGGTCAGCAGCATCCACCGGTTTGGAGAGAAAATCCACGGCGCCGCGTTTCATGGCTTTCACACCCGATGGAAGGTCACCTTGGCCGGTGAGGAAAATGATTGGTAACAGGCTACCCTTAGCGGCCAGCGTCTGTTGGAGCTCCAGGCCGTTGAGACCTGGCATGGCAAGATCGAGTACCAGGCAACCCGGTGCGCGGGGATCGTAGTGTTCAAGAAATGCCTGCGCTGAATCAAACGTGACCACTTTTAATCCGGCAGCACGCAAAAGGTTCGAGAGAGCTTTCCGGACAGAGAGCTCGTCGTCCACAACGAAAACAGTTTCTACGGGGCTGCTCATTCGCTTTGTACAATTGCGGGCAGCGTGAACTGGACTGTCGCCCCGCTTCCTGGGTTGTTAGCCGCCCATAGTTTGCCACCGTGAGCGGTGATGATAGTGCGACAGACAGCCAGTCCCAACCCCGTTCCGGTTTCTTTTGTCGTGAAAAACGGTTCGAAAATACCTTCAACTTTTTCGGGCGGAATGCCGCAGCCGTGATCAGCTACAGATACTCGCACCGCTTTGCTGCCGGCTAACTCAGTGGATATGGCAAGCCCGCGATTTAATGCCTCAACCTGAGCCATGGCATCGCAAGCGTTAACCACCAGATTCAACAGTACCTGCTGAAGTTGTATTTCGTCACCGTCGACCAAAGGTAGATCAGGTGCGAGTTCAACGTCGATAGTCACATGCTGATTGATCAAGTCGCTTCGCATTAGCTTCATGACATTCTCCACGACTTGATTCATATCTAAGGGTACACGGCGTGTCTCGCCTTTCCTTAACAGCGCCCGCAAGCGCCGGATAACTTCGCCAGCCCGTTTGCTTTCCTGAACGATTTCGGAAAGGATTTGCGACAGTTCGTCGTGGTCAACCGCGCCCTCAGCCAGTAAGAGCTGAGCCGCTTGGGTGTTGCCGAGAATGGCGGTGAGAGGCTGGTTCAATTCATGTGCGAGCGAGACGGAGAGCTCACCTAAAAGACCCACGCGCGAAAGGTGGGCCAACTCGTTACGTTGGCGGGCCGATTCCAGTTCAGTGTCTCTGCGTTCGGTGATATCAACAATCGAAGCCAACACAAACAGCCCGGCCGAAGTGTGCAGAGGGCTGAGGCCGATCTCAACCGGAACCTCACTCCCATCTTTTCGCCGTCCGAAGAGTTCACGACCTGCGCCCATCGCTCGCACTCTGGGGTCACCAAGGTACTCCCGCCGATGGCTTGGGTGCTCGGAACGGAACCGGTCGGGGACAAGGATCTCCACGGGGCGCCCAATCAGCTCCTGCCGGGTATAACCGAAGACGGCTTCAACTTCCGCGTTGATCAAGTCAATCTTACCCTCCGCGTTAACCATGATCATCGCATTCGGCGCCGCCTCGACCACCAAGCGGAAGCGTTCTTCTGCCTGTTTGCGCAGAGTGATGTCTAATAATACGCCGCGCACGCGAACTGCCTGGTGCTCGACAAACTCCACACGGCCTCGCGCAGCGATCCAACGCATCTTGTCTCCTTGCTTGACGCGGTATTCGCTATCGTAATCGCCGCTGCCCTTCAGTGCCTCGTTAACCGCCTGGTAGACCGTCTCCCGATCCTCCGGATACACTGCGTGCAGAAAATTCTTGAAACTGATTCTGCCCGAGTTCGGGATACCAAAGAGAGCCCACCCTTGATCCGTGGTCCAAATCTCGTCTCGCGGGATGTCCCAGCTCCACATGGCCAGCTCCGCCGCAACCGCCGCCAAGTTCATATTTTGCTCGCTTTCGCGCAGTGCCGCTTCCGCTAACCTGCGCTCGGTAATGTCGATCGCCGAGCCGATGTAACCGGCAAATTCCCCGTCCGGCACGTATCGCGGGACGCCGGTATCCAGGACCCAACGGTATTCGCCGTCGGCACGCCGTAGGCGGTACTCCATGGTGAAAGATTGTTGTACCTCGAAGCTGGAAAAGTACAACGCAAGGCAGCGTTTTAGGTCATCAGCATGGACCCCTTCTGACCAACCGTTTCCCAGTTCTTGTTCCAGGGTGCGCCCGGTGAACTCAAGCCATGGCTTATTGAAGAAATTGCACAGCATGTCAGTGCCTGACATCCAGACCATGACCGGTGCGGTGTCAGCTAGTATTCGAAACCGCTCTTCGCTCTCGCGCGACGCGGCTTCGCTCGCCTGCAACTGTCGCGCAAGGCGCGCCGCCCGCACCACATCCGAGCTTAGCTCGTAGCCCATCGCCGCCACGATTGCCAGAAAGGAGAAACTAATCAGATAGGGCGATCGCATGACACCTGCCTCAATCAACGCGGAGGTCCCGGCAGCCACTAAAATGAAGAATATCATGCTGCCGCCTACGATCAGGGCGCGGCGCCGCTCACGAGGGTGACCCCGGCGCCAGAGGACGAGAGAGGCGTCCACCACGAACACCAGGAACAACAGCGAGCTCAGTTCAGAAACCCTGACCCACGGATTCTCCACGCCTTGGGCGAGCGAAATAGTCTCCCCTCCGAAAATTTTCACATGCCGCAGACCGGTGATCCGCTCGTAATTCGCGTTCGGCACGGAGAAAAAGTTGATGATCAAATCTAGCAGGCGCAGGCCGCAGACAGAGTACGCAAGCCATGGTCTCCCGGTTTTGAAATAAAGCCGCACAAAACCCACGATCGAGGTGATGGCGATGAACACGGGCAGGTGTGCCCACCACATTAACTTGCCGAATTGCTCGGGACTTTGCGCATGCATCGCTAACAGTTCCAACGCGGCGATTGTAGCCACTGAGACCGCGGTCAGGGAGAACAGGAGATGAGCCCATTGGTCGGTTTGCTTGCACCAAATAACCAGATGCACTGTTGCAAGCGTGAGGCACGCTGATGCTCCCATCGACGAAGCGATAGTAATCCAGCTCATGGAACACGCGCAGACAAGGAGTTTGGGTTCATCAGCGGACCGAGGACGCCATGTGAGAGCTTGAACCCAAAAGACTCGTCCGCTCCGACGAAACGGCCGTCCACCGCCGGAGTGCGCACCACTCCCGGAAACAAGCGGCGAAACTTAGCCGAGCACCGCAGCAATTTGCGCTGTGTCTGCCTGACTGCTAACCTAAACTCCGGTGCAGAAGGGAATTGCACCATCGCTCGACCCTAACAGACTTGGACTGGTTAGGCTAGTCTTGTCTTCCACAGGGCCATGGTTGGGTTGCTCGCTCGCTTACAGATAAGCAGCAGCCACGCGTAAAATCCGGTTTAGTAAAACCCGATTTATAAGTTTCTCCACATCTATTGGACGAAAGTCCAATGGACGAAGGTCCAATTTACGAGCTACGCGCTGATTGGGATACTGCTTTTCGCAGGAAATAGTAAATGAATACTAAAAGTTTGCACCTCGCTTTACCCTTCGCGAGCCTGATGATCCTAATGGTACCGCTCCAGGCCGCTCCGGAGCAGAATCCGACCCCGTCGGCGTCCCAACAACGGGCAACGGTCGTACTCAAAAACATGAGCGAATATTTAGCGCAGGCTGAGCGTTTCAGCGTCAGCACACGCGATGGTTACGACGCAGTTCAGAAATCGGGGCAAAAGATCGAATTTGGCGAGCAGCGTAAAATCATCGTGAGCCGTCCTGACCATCTCCGCATCGAGTCCGAGAGGAGCGACGGACAAAAGGGCCTTACAATCTTCGACGGCAAGGACATCACGATTTACACGGCGAAAGACAATGTCTACGCCACTGTTTCCAGTCCGGGTTCCATCGACGAGGCAGTCAAGTACGCAGTTGATCATCTTAAGGTCCGGCTGCCGTTAGCGGTAATGCTGTTGAGTACCTTCCCAACCGAATTGAGTAGCCTGGTCGTTTCGGCCGATTATGTAGAGACCGCAACGCTGATGGATGTACCCTGTGATCACGTCGCCGCCCGAACTAACCGCGGCGTTGATTTCCAGGTATGGGTTGCCCAAGGAAGTCAGCCGTTGCCGAGGCGGGTAGTGATTACTTACGACAGTGAACCCGGACAGCCTCAGTTCTCGGCTGATTTCTCCAACTGGAATTTAGCACCCGACATTTCCGATGCGCTTTTTGTATTCAATCCACCTGCCGGCGCGGATCGGATTCAATTCCTCACTGAAGTTAGCAACGCCGCAGTTACGGCCATATCCGAGAAAGGCAACAACAAATGAAATCCGATTTATCTAACAAACGATCGGTTACGCAGAAAATCTTTGTTTTGATTCTTTTCTTCGTGATTCAGGGGGCGCTTTTAGGACGAGGTGGGGGCGGCTTCGGGGGAGGAAGGGGAGGCGGCGGTGGATTTTCCCGCGAAGGTGCTGCTAGAGAGGGCGGATTCGGCGGCAGAGGATCGTCCGGTGGCGAAGCTAGCCGAGGGGGGTGGCAACATGGAGGAGAAGGCTCACACGAAGGGATGCACCAGGCCTCAAACGAGGGCGCGCGAGGCACGACCACTAAGAACCAATCTCAACGACAGCAGGCTGTGCAGAATCAGTCGAAGACGCATGAGCAGAACGTTAGTCAGAACCAGAGTCGGGCTCAACAAGGTGCTAACAGCCGCGAGCAGAGCCGTCAGTCCTATGGCCAGAACGCGCAACAGAATCGCGAGAACTATGGAAAGAATGCGCAGCAAAGCCGTCAGCAGTACGGCCAGAATGCGCAACAGAACCGCCAGGGTTTCGCCAATAATTATGCCAACACCTACGGCTCCGCAGGCGCCAATGGCGCTTGGAATGGTGGTGGTTCAGCCGGTACCTGGGGTGGATACTACACTGGCCTGGGCGCAGCAGCTACCGGTATAGCCCTGGGAGCCAGCGTTGCTGCGCTTCCGTTACAAGCATTGCCTATAACGGTTCAAGGTAACCCGTACTACTATTCCGGCGGCGTCTATTATGCGCCGCAAGGAGACAGCTACACCGTCGTGCCGCCGCCAAAGGGAGCGGTGATTCCTTCGGTTCCCGACACCTCGACTACGGTGATTGGCTCGGGTAAAAACTACGTCTACAACAATGGCGTGTTTTATGATCCCGCCGGTAAGGGCTTTAAGATCGTCGACCCGCCGTTAGGTCTATTAGTTCCATCGATTCCCGACGGAGCTGCAACGGTGACAGTCAACGGCTCTAACTATCGTGAATTCGGGGGTGTATGGTACCGGGCGTTCTACAGCGGAAGCGATGTGGTCTATCAAACTGTTGCTAACCCAGTCGGCTGAGCATGGGAGGATCAGTCGATCGAGGGTATTACAATGAAGACAGAAGAAGCCCCTAGCCACGCCGAAAAAGGCAACCCAAATGAGTACAAACCAAATGTAAAGAGAGAGAATAGTCCACGAATAAGGAGTTCCTGGGGATGTTTCTCTATCTTTGGGTTTTATTCGCCTTGTTTTCCATTCATAAGAGCATGGTCCTCGCGGAGGAGCACATTAACTATCAAGCTCAGGGCCTTGCTATCGTTAACGCCAGTGATTGGCCAGCACGCATTGTGGTCTCTCCTCTTACACCGTAGCCCTGGGGTTATACCTCCTCAATCGAGGCCCCGTAGTTCAGAATGACGAAGGAGGAAGGGGCAATAGGACTGAGCCCGGGGTTTTAACCTCGGGTTAGTTGTGCTCACCAGGCGCTTCGCGTTCGGCGTTTGGCGTTTGGCGTTCGTGCTCGCAGGCGGTGGCTTGCAGAAAAGATGTGTCAACCCAAGGACACGCGCCTTCTCAGAATTGCACCTGCGCAGCGGGTTGAAGGTGCTGGTGAGCCGCTTGGTGTTGCGGTACCGGGGGAGGGATCGCGTCCTCGCGATCCGTGGTGACCGAAGCCCAGTACGTTATTACAATCACGCGACGAGAATATTTCCGGAGTTCAGACACGCGGTTGACGGCGCGCGAGGACGCGCGCCCTCCCTGAATTGCACCCCGCGCCTGCGGGCAGCCGCCGGACTAGGATGAAGCCCTGGGAATTGCATCCAGAAAACGTTCAGCGCTCAATTACTTGCTCGCCTTGTTGTTCCGCTCCGCTCCGAATAGACGTTTCTCATCCTCTGGGGTCAGTTGCGGTCGATCTATCTTGATGGTGAGCTTGGATAACTTGCCTGTGAATTTGAATGGAAGTTGATAATCGGCGTCGTCTACCGGTGTCCCGGTGTCTGAGCCGATGTCGAAGGTCTCGTCCCACTGCAGGATGAGCGGGATGGTGTGATCCATCTCTTGGTTGGGTCTCGACAACGGACTACTAACAACCAGGGCGGAGCTGGAATTACATTAACGGATGGCACCACGTAACGGCGGATCTTAATTATGTTCGAATAATCCGCCCTGGTGGCCGCGCCCTTGTCGTTTCGCCTCTCCGTCTCCCAGCTAAGACTAGTTTTATCAGAAGGCAAACCTGGCACCGAAATTCGTCTGTATGAAGTCTTTTACAGACGAATTGAAGGTTGTGCTGGCCGCCACCAGCCCAATTATAATCGGCTTCGCCAAAGATTGCCCAATGGGGACTAAAGCGATACTCGAGGCCGATGGGAAAATCCGCAGGCCTCAGATATTGATGACCGGTTCGTCTATAGGACTAAGGTCCAATAGGCAATTGCCGATGGGGGGTGATAAAAGGTCATCAAGCGTCATGACAAGGACACGCCAAAACGCGTTGGTGTTAGCTGCTGATTCCGCCCTGGTGCTAATAGCGAGGATGGATCTTCCTGGACCCTGGAGGCGGTTTATTATAAAAGCTGGGGAGCACTGCGATTATGGAAGCTGACTGGTGCTCGAACCACCTCCGAGAACGTCAATTGCCCGGATTGATGGCGATCTTTCTCTTGCTAGTAACCATGGAGATTGGTCGAGGAGACAATGTCCTAGAAGCGAACGGCTCAGGTCAGAACTTGGTTTCTATCGATCAGATTTATTCGACGAGCACGGCACAACCGGCGATGCTGGCGACCAAGGGCGGGACCATCCTTTCGATCAACGATTTCTATACGAGCGAGCATAATGATGGTCACGAGAAGGCTTTCTGCCGCAATGGTACCTATAATCCGGATGAAGTACGTCCGCCGACTGGTAGGAACATCTGGCGCCGTTGGCAATTCGTCTATACTGGCAACGCCCGCGTGGTGTGTTGGGTAGTACGGGTGCCGAAAGAGATCAATTTTGAACACGGCGGCCTATGGAGCGATAACTCCATGGCGATGTTAGCTGCTCTATTCCGAATCCAATTTTCGTTACCAAAAAATGGTGAACTAGCCGTTCCGCCACTCATCCGTGCTCCGAGCGGACCGGATATCCAATAGTAAAGGAGAGCCTTTGCTCGCACCGGTTATGATCGCGAAGTTTGGAGCTCTGGCAAGACATCTACGTAAGCTGGGGGCTCGTCGCCGACTCGCCTTGCTTCTTTTTCTGCCTCTGCTCTTCAGTATTGCCACGACTCGTGCCGAACAGCCTTCCGCCTCGCCCGCGCAACCGGATCACGGACCGACACCAATCCCGCTGCCTATAATACCGGTGGAAGAGCGCACGACGACAGCGTCTGTGCAGGAGATCCGGGCAAATGTGTCGAGGGATCAATCAAGCGTGGCCGACTTTGCCGGTAATGTTTCCAAACTGAAGAGCGAAATCGAGTCAAGAATCGGTGAGGACATGACGCTCCTAGCGACCAACCCGACTTTAGATTTACTCCCTCAGCTAGAGAGTACTTGGCAAAACTTTGCCGATAGTCTGTCGACGTTAGACCACGAGCTGGCGGATCGGGCCGCGAGTTTGGAAAAAGAGAATTCGCGCCTAAACCGGCTGAACGAGACTTGGCAGGTGACACTTGGATCAGCGAAGCAGCCCAGTACGCCTCAGTCTGTTTTGAATAGTGTGCAAAGCATCATTGACTCGATTGGACCCGCACGAAAGGCGACCGAATCTGCCCAATTCCAGGTGTTAACCGTGCAAGGCGACGTTGCTGAGCAGGAAGCTCGGGTGCGGACAACCCTCGCTTCAATCGAGCAATCACAAAGCCAGGCTTTGAAAAGTCTCCTAGTAAGAGATAATCCGCCCATCTGGAGCAGCGAACTGGGTCTTAACAAGTGGGGAACGCAAAGCGGGACCTCATTTTTGTCCGAACAATCGCAAGCGTCGTTAGCGTTCCTGCAGCGCTACGCTTTTGCCTTTCTGGTCCTGCCTCTTCTTATTGTAGTGGTTACCGTCTTGCTTCAATTCATTCGGCGCAGGCTGGAAAAGGTGGGGAAGCAAGATCTGCAGCACGCAATGCCGCTCCTTGAGCTTCCGGTGTCAACTGCGTTGGCAATCTCACTGGTGTTTCTGTTGTCAATCTTTCCGCAAGCTCCGCGCCCCATGCAGGTGGTCCTGGGAGTGGTTGGAATAGTTCCTATCGTGCTAATTTTGCGAAAGCTAATATTCGCCGGTTCGTACCCAATCCTGTTTGCGATCGTAATTCTGGCTGTCCTTGGGCAGTTCCGACTGGGCACGGCGGCGTATTTCCCGAATTTGAGTAGAATCCTGTTCCTGACCCAAATGCTGTTTGGATCCTGCTTTCTTATCTGGCTGCTTTGGAGTTGGCGCTTGCCCGAAGCAACCGTTGAGACCCACGGCCGCCTTTGGCGGCGGATTCGAGCGATCGCTAAAATCGGGCTTATTTTTATGCCCGTAGCCTTCCTCGCAAATAGTTTTGGATATGTCCAGTTAGGGAACCTGGCGGGGCTTATATTTCTGAGGAGCGTTTTCGTTGCAGCCGTCTTGTATAGCGTACTACGGATCGTCGAAGGCTTGATCATCATTGGCTTGCAGGTGCGGCCACTTGGTGGCTTGCGGGTTGTTAATCTGCATCGCCCGCTGCTTCAGCGGCGGATTCTCGGCGTGCTCAGTCTTTTAGCATTCTTCTTCTGGTTGATCGTCACGCTGAATTTTTTCGGGTTACTGGCCCCGGTAACCGCTGCTGGTAAAGCCGTGCTGGATGCCAGCGTCACCATTGGTTCCCTGACGATCTCGGTAAACGGGATTCTGGGCTTCGCGATAGCGGTATGGGCATCCTTTCTCGTCTCCAGATTCATCCGTTTTTTACTGGAAGAAGATGTCTATCGTCATTTCCGCCTCGCAGCCGGTGTCCCATACGCCATCTCTACGATGCTCCACTACGCCATCCTGCTCTTGGGATTTTTCATCGCCTTGGGAGCTCTCGGTATCGATCTCACCAAAATTACGATTCTGGCCGGCGCATTCAGTGTTGGGGTAGGTTTCGGACTGCAAAACGTCATTAATAACTTTGTGTCCGGCCTCATTCTTCTCTTTGAACGGCCCATCAAAATTGGGGATATGATCGATGTCGGCGGGATAGTGGGCGAGGTTCGGCGGATTGGCATCCGGGCAAGCGTGATTCGCACGGCGGACGGCTCCGAAGTCATCGTGCCGAATGGGTCACTCATCTCTTCCCAGGTGACCAATTGGACCTTTTCGGATGTGCTTCGCGCGTTCGAAATCTCTGTCAATGTGGCTGAGGGCGCCGATTTACAGCGGGTGATCGAACTCTTGAAAAGCGCCGCTGCCAATCAACCCGGCATAGTAAAAGAACCAGCTCCACAAGTCTATATCGCCAATTTCAACAGTGAAACCGTGGCTTTCCAACTTCGAGCTTGGACGGATCAGCAACAAGCCTGGGGGCAGCTAAGAAGTGATCTTTCACTCGCGATAAAAGATACCTTAGCACGCGAGAAAATCGGGACCGCATTGACTGGGACCCGCGCTCTTCGTTAGTCGGAGTCTTTCTTATTGAGTAATCAAACCAGGAGCCAGTTATCAATCGCTACGCTTAACCAGCCACTCAACCGCCCGCGGCCACAGCTCTTTTTGAGCCCTGGCGCTGACAGCCAGCCCAATATGCCCGGCTGGCCAAACGATCTTTTCTTTGTCAGTGGAACTGACCAGATCGTTCAGCGGCTCGGTCTGAGAGCACGGAACCAAGTGGTCATTGCTGGCCATCAGATTCAAGAGCGGGCAGGTTATCTTACGCAGATCGACGATGTGCCGGCCCAAGGGCATCCGATTTTTCACTAGCAGGTTTTGCTGAAAGAGATATTTCGCCCACTCCCGGTATATCTCGCCGGGAACCGGGATGTTATCATTCAGCCAGGTTTCCATATGCAGATAGTCATCGACGAACTCATCACGGTGAACGTTTTCCGCCAGATTGATGTACTTCTCGACCAGGTTGGAGACAGGCTTCAAC